>JBBSDY010000035.1:0-12405 GCA_038240245.1 Polyangiales bacterium | reverse complement strand
TCTTCCTTGCAGGTGGTGGGATCGGTGGCGCCCGGCTTCGAAAGGTAGCAATCGAAGATCTTGGTGCGCGCTTCGTCATTGAAGACGTTCATGATGAAATCGCACTCGGGCAGCGTAAAGCCGTCGGGCCCGCCGTCGGTGACCGGGCATTTGGCCACGAGGTTGGTGCAGTCCCACGATTTGCCGGTGGAAACGATGACCTTACCCACCTGACAGCCGGTCGGCCAGTGCGCGGGATCGAGACACACGCTGACCTCGGCGTCGTTGTCGCACGGCTTGCTCTTGGTCTGGGCGTCGATGCAGCTGTAGAAGACCCGAAAAGCACCGGGGCGCGCGTTCGCACGCATGAGATCGCAAAGCTGTTTGCCGGCGCTCGCGTCGTAGCATTGCGAGCCGTCGACTCCGCTGAGCATGCTGCACAGGTCGGGGTTGGACATGTCGCCGCCGTCCGTCGAATCGTTGATGCAGCCGTTCGCCGAGTCGTAGCTGGCGTCTCGGTAGCTCGGCAGGCTCGCGTCGTCGAACGCGGTCGTGCTACCCCCGCTTCCCGCCGAACCTCCGCTCTGCCCCGCGGCGCCGGCGAGCGAGCTCGTTCCGGCCGATCCCGACGAGCTTCCGGCCGTGCCGGATCCGCCCGATCCCGCCGGGCTCACCCCGGTTCCAGCGTCGTCGTCCTTGACCTGCACCGTGCAGGCCGCAAAGCCCAGAAAGGCCACCCACCCCACCGCAAGAAGCCGATTCCCCAAGTTCTTTCGCATCGTTTGCCTCTGCTCCAGCCCGCGGCGCACGCGCCAGGGGGCATTGTCTTTGACGTAGACAGCCAGCTTATCATGCTCGCGATCGAGCCACTTTGTTTCGCCGCGCGGGATTTCTTGAACCCGGCCCCGCCGTGAGGCAGCTTACGCGGCCCATGCTCGACATCGCCTACATCCGAGACAACGCCGACACCGTCCGGGCTGCCGTCAAAAACAAGCGCCTCGACGTCGACATCGACGAGCTGCTCGCGGTCGACCGTTCACGGCGCGAGGCGATCGCCGCTCTCGACGCGAAGCGCGCACGCAAAAACGAGATCGCCGCCCTCATCCCCAAGGCCGCCAAAGAAGAGCGTCCCAAGCTCATCGAGGAAGGCAAAAGCACCAAGGGCGCCATCGAGGAGCTCGAGCCCAAGCTCGCCGAGATCGGGAAACGCTTCGACGATCTCATGCTGCGCGTGCCCAGCATGCCCCGACCCGAGGTCCCGATCGGCAAAGGCGAAGAGGACAATGTCGAGGTTCGACGGGTGGGCACGCCGCGCACCTTCGATTTTGCGCCCAAGGATCACGTCGAGCTCGCAACGTCGCTCGGCCTGGTCAACTTCGACGGACCGCGCAAGTTTGCCGGCGGCAGGTCCTACGCGCTCATGGGTCAGGGGGCCTTGCTCGAGCTGGCCATCATGCGCCTGGCCGTCGACTTGCTGGTCGAGCGCGGGCTCACGCTCGTCATTCCACCCGTCATCGTGCGCGAGCGGGCGCTCGTCGGCACGGGCTACTTTCCCGTCGGCCGCGACCAGGCCTACGCGATTCAAGAGGACGAGCTTTTTTTGGTGGGCACGAGCGAGGTCTCACTGGTGTCGCTGCATGCTGACAGCACACTCGAGGAGGCCAAGCTCCCCGTGCGCTACGCGGGGATCTCGCAGTGCTTTCGCCGCGAGGCGGGCGCGCACGGCAAGGACACGCACGGGCTTTACCGGGTGCACCAGTTCACCAAGGTCGAGCAGGTCATCTTCTGCGTGCCCGACGAAACCGTGGCCGAGAAAGAGCACTACCAGCTTCTCGCCAACGCCGAGACGGTCCTCGAGAAGCTGGAGATCCCTTACCGCGTCGCGCTCGCTTGCACCGGCGAGATCGGTCAGGGGCAAACCCGCAAGCACGAGGTCGAGTCGTGGATGCCCGGGCGCAAGGCTTTTTGCGAGACCCACTCCTGCTCCACGCTCGGAGATTTTCAGGCTCGTCGATCGAACGTCAGGCTACGCCGGCTCGACGGGACGCTGACCTACCCGTACACGCTCAACAACACGGCCATCGCCAGCCCGCGCATCCTCATCCCGCTTCTCGAAAACCACCAGAACGCCGACGGCTCGGTGACACTGCCCAAGGCGCTCGTGCCGTACATGAACGGCGTCAGCGTGTTGCGACCGGTGTGAAAGCCGGCTACCCCGGATTGAAATCCGGGGCGGCCGAATTCACAGACTGGCGGAAGGCGAAGACCACGAGGCGCCCGAGAACACGAGGCTCCAGAGAGCGGGCGAGCTCTGCGATTGCACCAGCGCGCGCAAGCTGGGGGTCACATTGCGACGGCCCGGCCGGGCGCAGGGAGGTGTGGCGGGCGCCTTGCGTAGCGTGTGCTCGAGCATCTTGCGCGAGCGCAGCGACATCTCGTCGAACGCCAGCGCGAACGACCGGGTGTGCTCACCCGAGCGCCTTCCGTGCGCGACGCGGGTCACCGTGGCCTCGACGTCGATCCACGCACCCGACCTCGGCAACCGAAACGACGCGATCAAACGTTCGCCGGTGAGAACCGGATCGGCCGGCGTGACGACCATCCCCGACTGCGAGAGGCTGACGATGCGGTCGGCCACCAGCCGAAAGTCTCGCTCGCGCACGATCTGACAGGGAATATGAACGACATGTCGCGCGGACGAACGGCGATTCTTCTGGAGCAAGCGGCGCATCGGGAGACCTCCTAGGGTCGGAGATCGTGCCTTCGATGCGCCACCTGGGCCAAATTCTGGAGATCGACCTGCGCTCCGTCGGGTCCTGAGAGCCCGTGGGGGGTGGGGCCCTGTTCCGGACTTGCTCCGGCGGGGCGGGGGCGAAGCCCCCGGCGACCGTTGCACTAGAAAGCCAGCGGCGCTGGCTTTCTAGTGCGCCATGGCCGAAACGCCGCCGCCCTTGCCCTTGTGGGGCGTGGCCATGTCGTCGGGCTTGGCGTTCGCGCCGAACTTGCCGGCTTCGTAGTCGCGAGCCATCTGGTCGAGCGTGACGTGCGGCACGTTCGGCGCCTGGCCGGCCTGGCCGAACTGCTTCATGCGCTCCTCGCAGACCTTCTGCATCGCCGCACGGGCGGGCGTCAGGTAGTAGCGCGGATCGAATTCTTCGGGCTTGGCTGCGAAGGCCTTGCGAATGGCACCGGTGATGGCGAGGCGGTTGTCGGTGTCGACGTTGATCTTGCGGACGCCGGCGCGGATGCCGCGCTGGATCTCCTCGACCGGAACGCCGTACGTCTCTTTGATCTTGCCGCCGTACTTGTTGATGATCTCGATGAGGTCTTGCGGTACCGAGCTCGACCCGTGCATCACCAGGTGGCAATTGGGGATGTTCTTGTGGATCTGCTCGATGCGGTCCATGGCCAGCACGTCGCCGGTGGGCTTGCGCGAGAACTTGTAGGCTCCGTGGCTCGTGCCCATCGCGACCGCGAGGGCGTCGATGCCGGTGCGCGCGACGAAATCGACCGCCTGATCGGGATCGGTCAGAAGCTGATCGAGGCTCAGCTTGCCCTCGGCGCCGTGACCGTCTTCTTTTTCGCCGCTGCCGCTCTCGAGTGAGCCGAGACAGCCGAGCTCGCCTTCGACCGAGACGCCGAAGCGGTGCGCGACATTGACCACCTCACGCGTGACGGCAACATTGTACTCGTAGCTTGCCGGCGTCTTGCCGTCGCCCTCGAGCGATCCGTCCATCATCACGCTGGTGAAACCCATCCGAATGGCGCTGATGCAGGTGTCGGGAGAGTTTCCGTGATCCTGGTGCATGACGATGGGGATCTCGGGGTAAAGCTCGGAGGCGGCCTGCATCAGGTAGCGCAGGAACAAGTCGTTGGTGTACTTGCGGGCGCCGCGCGAGGCCTGGACGATAACCGGGCTCTTGGTGGTCCGGGCGGCCTCCATGATGGACTGGATCTGCTCCATGTCGTTGACGTTGAGGGCACACACGCCGTACCCATTCTGGGCAGCGTGATCGAGCAAAGGACGAAGCGGGATGAGGGACATTTCTTGACTCCGAATCGGTGATTGTTACATCGGCCCGCGCGACAATGACCTCGCCGCCCGTTGGGCCGATCGAACGCGATGTTTGCTTGCGCGGGGCGGCGCCGTCAAGCGCGCTTTTGCGCGGGTAGAAAGAGGCCCTCGGGCACGGGCCCGGCGATGCTACACGTCTTCGACGACGCCCGCGGCGCGCGCCCGCTTGCGCTTCTTTTCTCGTGCGAGACGCAGCACCAGCTGGGGCAGCTCGTCCGAGTCGACGATCCACCCCGAGCACTTGGGCTCGCCGCAGGAGCACGCCTCGGCGAGCGCCGCGGGGAAGGCGTAGTCGTAGGTCAGCTCTTCGCCGACGTGGATGGTCCGGTAGGCAACGATGCGGGCCCACGCGCCACCCTTGCCGTCGAGCTCGGCCTCGACCTCGACGTTGGGGTTGCACGAGTGGTTGATCCACCGCGTCTGGTCGACCATGTCGAAGTAAAAGCCGTCTTCGACCCAAAGGCAGTAGCGGTCGTCGGTGAGCTCTTCTTCGGTATAGAGGATGCCCTCTACGTCAGCCACGACCTCGCCAGGCTCGAATTGCTTGAGCGCAATGACACCGTAGCCGTGGATGGGAGAGCGGAAAACACGAAAGCGGGCGTCGTTGGGCACGGGGGCCGCGCCAGTATGCACACACATCGGGCGTTGCCAAGATCCCTTCGGTCGATCAGGCAGC
Organism: Polyangiales bacterium; assembly: GCA_038240245.1. GTDB lineage: Bacteria > Myxococcota_A > Polyangia > Polyangiales > Polyangiaceae > DASWDH01. The sequence continues at coordinate 7,675 of JBBSDY010000035.1, read as the reverse complement.
GAAGAAGCGCGATTCGCCGCCGATCAGCGCGCCAGCTTGCTCGTGCTGGAAACAATCGCCTGGACGTGGAGACGCTCACCGCACTCCGGACATGCGCGATCGGGTTTGTCGCGTGTGGCCAGGATCGTCGTTCGCCTCCCGGTCGAAAGGCACGAGGGACAATAGGCGGCAAATGAGTAGTTTCCGCTGCGCGAGGTGGACCGGCCGTAGGGCCGAACCGATGGAATGGGCTTCGCTGCAGGCGGCAGGGAACGTTGCACCTTGACAGTCATAGTTTCATCACCCCGTCCTTGATGAAGAGCTACCCGACCTACATCGTTTGATATCTTGCACGCTCATCCGGGTCCGAAGCAAGGCGAAATAGGGCGCCCTGGCCAAACTTTTTGCGCTCCTCGACCTGGGCGCGGCGCCCCCCCCCGCTCGTTCTCACCCGGAGCATGTGTTAATTACTGTGGATGGCCGCGGCGGCTCTACGGGAAGGCGACCTGCTCGCGGGTAAGTACCGTATCGACCGCGTTCTCGGCCAGGGTGGGATGGGGCTCGTTCTCGCCGCGTTCCATCTCGAGCTCGAGCAAACGGTGGCGGTGAAGGTTCTGCACCCCGAGCTGGCCGAGCGGGGTGATGCCGCCGAGCGTTTCCGGCGCGAGGCGCGAGCGGCGGCCAAGATCAAGACCGAGCACGTCGTGCGGGTGCTCGACGTCGGCACGCTCGAGGGCGGCGGCGCGTACATGGTCATGGAGTACCTCGAAGGCAACGATCTCGCCGAGGAAATGCTGGCGCGCGGACAGCTTCCCGTCTCGGAGACCCTCGACTTCGTCTTGCAGGCCTGCGAGGCGGTCTCCGAGGCCCACATGGTGGGCATCATCCATCGCGATCTCAAGCCGGCCAATCTTTTTCTGTCGCGCCGACCCGATGGCTCGCGCGTCGCGAAGGTGCTCGACTTCGGCATTTCGAAATCGCTCGTGCCCGGCTCGACCAGCGATCCCTCGCTCACCAGCACGTCCACGATCATGGGATCCCCTCTGTACATGTCGCCCGAGCAGATGCGATCGGCGAGGGACGTCGATGCCCGAACGGACATCTGGTCCATCGGGACCATGCTGTTCGAGGCGCTGGCCGGCCAGCCGCCATTCGCCGGTGAATCGGTGCCCCAAATCTGCACAGCGCTTCTCAATGATCCACCGCCCCCCATGCACGACTTCCGGCCCGACGTTTCGCCGGAGCTCGAACAAGTCATCGTGCGCTGCCTCGCCAAAGATCGCGAAGAGAGGTGGTCTTCGATCGGTGAGCTTGCCAATGCGTTGGCCCCCTACGCACCGCCCGGATCGCGCCTGCACGCGGCGCGCGCCAACCGCGTCAAGACCGCCTCGAGCCTCTCGAGCCCGTCGCAGGGACAAGTCCTTGCAAGTATCTCCGGGCCGCGCGCGACCTCGAGCCACGCCGACACGCTTGATCGGCACGACACGCCTGCTCCGCCGGCCTCGCCCACGCTTGCCAGCTCGTCGGCCGAGCCGACCGTGGTGATCGGGACGCTGAACGCCCGGGGCAACACGGGGGCGGAAAGGCGATCGCCGAGCCGGGTGTTGTGGTTCGTCCTTGGCGGTGCCGTGCTCGCCCTAACCGGGCTCGCCATCGTCGTGGCCTTGAAGCAATCGCAAGACGCCGTGGCGGTGCCGGTCAACGTGCTGTCGGTGCCCGCCGCACCGACTCCCATCCCCACATCGCTGCGCGCCGAGGTCGTACCCGAGGCACTTTCCGCCTCGCCCACTCCGTCGGCCGCGGCATTGCCGGAGCCGAAGGCCCATTCCTCGTCGAACGCGTCGGCGTCGGTCCACACCGCCCCGGCCAAGTCCGCAACGCCGAAACACGACGCCGCCAACCGGCCCCCGGCGGCCAAGGTCGAGACGATCAGCGACTTCGGCGGCCGCCGCTGAACCTTCCCGCGACACCGCGCCTTTTGGTGGTAGATTGCCGCGGTGCGTTTGGGCCTTCCTTCGGTCACGCGTTCGTGGCGACACGCTTGCCTCGCAGCTGCCGTAGGTTTGTCGCCGGCGGCGGCCTACGGACAGGCGACCGCCGAGGAAAAAGTGGCCGCCGAGGCACTCTTCGACGAGGGCAAGAGGCTTCTCACCGAAGGTCAGCTCGCTCAGGCCTGCGAAAAGCTCGAACAAAGCCAGCGGATCGATGCCGCCGTCGGAACGCTCCTCTACCTGGCCGAGTGTTTCGAAAAGAGCGGGCGCACCGCCAGCGCCTGGGCAACGTTCCGTGAAGCATCATCGGCGGCGCGCGCCAGCGGGCAAGCCGATCGGGCGCGCATTGGACAGGAGCGCGCTTCCAGGCTCGAGTCCCGCCTGGTCCGCCTCACCATCCGCGTCGACAACGACAATGCGGGCGTCGACGGCTTTCAGGTAAAACGACGCGGCGAGATCATTCCCAAGGGACTGTGGGGGGTGCCGGTGCCGGTCGATCCGGGTGAGCAGCTCATCGAAGCGGCCGCGCCAGGCTACCAGCCTTACTCGCAGCGGATCACCGTCGACAAGCAATCCGGCACGGCCACCGTTCCGGCGCTGATCAAGGCCGTCTCGTCCGAGCCGGCAATTTCCAAGGCGCCCCCGCCACCACCCCCGGCTGCGCCGATGTCGCCGTCGCTGCCTTCACCGGACGAGCCGCCCCGGCCGTCGAGCGCACAAAGTGTGGCGGGCATCGCCCTCGGCGTGGTGGGGCTGGTCGGCATCGGCGCTGGAACGTATTTCGGCTTGCACGCCAGGGCGAAGAACAACGATGCCAAGGATCTTTGCCCGGTGCCCCCCAAGTGCCCCACCCAGGACGGCGCCGATCTCGGCGATCAAGCCAACCGCGCAGCGGTCCTGTCCAACGTCACCTTCGCCGTGGGCGGCGCTGCCCTCGTCGCCGGCGGTCTGCTCTTGCTCACCGCGCCGACCAGGCGGCATCAATCCGGCCTCGACGTTCGTTTCGTGCCTGTGGCCGGAGCACGCGAGCTCGGTGCCCAGGTCGCGGGATCGTTCTAGCCATGTCGACCGCGAGACTCATCGCTCGGCTCATGGCACTTTTGGCCGTCTCGATCATCGGTTGCCAGTCCATCGTGGGCATCGACAAGCGCGAGTACGATCCTCCCACTCCTCCCAGCCCCCAGTGCGCAAAGTATTGCGACGACGTGTCGAGCATCTGCACCGGCGCCAACTCGCCCTACAGCACCAAAGAGGTATGCCTGGCCACGTGTGCGCTCATGCCACCGGGCGATCCCAATGAGCCTGCGCAAGACAACACCGTGGCGTGTCGTCAAAAGCAAACGGAGCTCGCGGCGCTGGGTGAGCTTTCCGTGAACTGCCCCCGCGCCGGCCCCGGCGGAGACGGCATCTGCGGCACCAACTGCGAGAGCTACTGCTACCTCTTCAAAAAGGCATGCAACGGCGTCACCACGGCGCCGCCGGCCGCTTGCGAAAAGGCGTGCGGCGTTCTGAAGGACACCAAGTCGTTCGACGTGGTGGCCAACCACGGTGGCGACACCTTGCAGTGCCGTCTCGTTCATGTGAGCAACTCGGCATGGAAGCCAGACGAGCACTGTCCTCATGCCCGCATTGCCCCGGTCACCGAGCCTTGCTGGAACAAGCAAGATGCTCCGCCGAGCTGCGAGGACTACTGCCGGATCAACACCGGTATCTGCACCGACACCAAGGCCGTGTACGAATCGGTCGCCCAGTGCATGAGCGTCTGCGGCGTCCTGCCCCTGGGACTCGAAGCGGACGCCAGCGAAAACACCGTCGGCTGCCGCAAGTACCACTCGTACAACGCCGTGGGCGATCCGGTCACCCACTGTCCGCACGCGGGACCGGGCGGCGACGGCCACTGCGGCAAGGACAACTGCCTTTCGTATTGCACCATCGTAGCCAAGGCCTGCTCGACCGATTTCGCAACGACCTTCGGGGGCAGCATGGATACGTGCTTGACGGAGTGCCCCAAGGTCAAAGGATCGGCGGCAAACTCCGGCTTCTCGACGGCCGCGCCCAACGGCAACACCTTGCAGTGCCGTCTGCTGCACGCGATTCGCGCCTTCGCCGATCCCACCACCTGCCCCAGCGCGGTGGGGGCGGGCGACTGTCAGTAGACTTCGGCGTCAAGGGCAATGGTAGCCCGGGTAAGGTTGGTCCGGACGTGACGCCAGAAAATCCTTGATGGCGTTGACGAACACGCTGTCGTTGAGCGGAAAGGTCTTGTCCATTCCGCCATCCTTGTTCCACCACCCCGGAAAGAGATAGTGCACCTTTTCGTCGTAGTAGGCGGCAAGGTGGCTCTTCGCGGCGTCATAGAGCTTTTGATCCTGGGGGGCCGCATTGGGCAACGGATGCCACTCGAAGATCCCCCAGTTTCGGCTGCGGGCAACGAGATCGGTATATTGCTTGATGGTGTCGTAGCTCATGGGCCCGTTGAACAACGTGATCCCCACGTTCCCATTCCATGGGATGAACCCCGTCCACACCGGCGACGCGCTGCTGCGCAGACGACTCGATCCGCCCGTGAAGCTGCCCAGTCGCTCACCGGGGATCTGATGAGGGAACATGAGCTCGCGGGGCAACCCCTCGTCGACCATGATCGCAAACTGGTCGAGCACCCAGTCGTGGATCTCGTTTTGACGAAAGCCCCACGCCGGTTGGCTCGGATGGCCGGGAGGATACGCGTTGCCGCGATCGTCGTAGTCCCAGCTCCACGCCTTCCAGTAAGCCGAGCCATCGCGCGTGCGCGGCGCGTCGAAGCCGCCCGCGGTGAATCCAGCTCCTGACTCGGGCGAGGGGTTGAACGTGACGCTGGTGATCACCGATGGAAATGCCGTCGTGTCCCAGTGCCGGAGCGTCCACGTGGTAAAGCTCGTCGCGAATGTCTGGTTGAAGCTCGCGCCCGTGCCGTGCGCATCGCCAGGCGTCGGATCGTCGGCAAACGGGCTCTGCCTCTTGCCATCGATGCTGACGTAGGCGCCGGTGATCGCCGCGGGTGCTCCCTGTCCTGCGAAAGGTCCCGCGACGCCGTACTTGCCGGAGTGACGTAGCCAGTCGCGAAATTCGGTGACCGCGAAGGGACTGAAATCGCCGAGGTAAGCGTCCGATTGCTGTGCCGACGCCACCGCAAACTCTTCCTCGATGACGCCGTTCAAGACCACCACGCAGCCCGGGTACTTCTGCATGACCGCCGCCATCTCCTTTGCATCGCGGTGCGTCTCGACGGCGAACGTGCTCTCTACCAGCTCGGCGTAGCGCGATGCCGTGGGCACCAGGTGATCGCGGGTGTCCTCGGCAATCTCGAGACCACCGCCATTGTTGGTGCCGGTGTAGTACCCCTGCCAGTTCGTGCCGTTCATGCGCCACTGGTAGTTGCGAAGGTCCTGGTTCCAGACCTTGACCAGATCGGGGCGATCGTGGGTGATGCCTCCGAAGATCACGCCGATCGACAACCCCTTCTGCAGAGCCAGCTTGCAGTTTCGTTCGAGCACGCTCTCGGGTGGTTTGATGCTGGAGAACCCCGTCCGGTGGTAACGGTTGCCCTTGCCCACCTGCGCGATCAACTTATCCATCTCGCGGCTCACGACGTCGTCGGTTTCCCAGCGCATCTGCTCCCAGATGGGCAAGATGTAAAATGTGGTGTCGGGTGTTGGCTCGGGAAGGCCATGGGCCGCGCACACCACCGGAGGCTCGGCCTCGAGGAATGCAGCATCGAGCGAGCCCGTCGCCAAAGAACCATCGATCCCGGCCTCCATCATCGAGCTCGGGGCCACCCCCGCGAAACTGCTCGAGCCCGCCGCTCCCGCAGATCCGGGGTGGACATCGCCGGCGCTCGAACCACCTGTCTCGCCCGTTCGATCCGCGTCGTCGACGGTTCCGTCGGTGCAAGCCGTCAGAACGACGGTCAGCAGCCAACCCATTCGAAAGAAAGGATGATGCAGGCCCATCCAAGCAACGTGCGCGCTGACCCCATCCACGGGTCAGCATTCTATGACGTCGGAATATTCCGGCAGAGCGTGGTGGTCAGCGACCCGGGTGTGTCCAGACGTCGATCCGGCTGATCGCTCCGGTTCGCGCGAAGATCGCGGCAGAGCATTCTACATCCAGCGTCTCGCCGATGATCTCGCGATCGGAGCCCTGCGGATCACGCAGCACGATGCGCCGTCGCTCGTCTAGATGATAGATGACCGGCACCTGGCAATAGGTGAACGCCAGAGTGCCTGCCTCGAGCGCCACCGAGACAGCACCGCCCCGGACGTCGAATGTTTCGAATGTCGCCGGTTCGCGCAAGAATTCGCTGTGGCGCAAAAGGCTCGGTCGAAAGGAGACCATCCCGCCCTTCACGACGACACCAAGCTCGCCCTGCCGGCTGATGATCTCTTCCTTCACCTGACCGGTCATCCCCGGTTGCCGCGCGCCGCAGTGGCTGGGTGTATGCGAGTAAGGGTCGAGCGGAAAGGCGCCATAGACGCTGGGGCATTTGTTGATGCCGCCGATGCCTTGACGGATGCGGTAATAGTGCTCGGCGAGGCGATCTCGAATCGTCGTGCTCTCTCGTCGCTCTTGCGAAACGAGGTAACGCTCCTGCGTGGCAACGAGCAGCTTTCCGACCATGTGCCAGTAAATGCTGCCCAGGCCTTCGTAGGCGAACATCGTCCCACTGCGGCCGGTGAATCCGCGGTGGTTGAAGACGCCCTCGTAGATCGCGAGGATGCCGTCGATCTCGGCGTCACCCAGCTTCGCACCTGCGCCGCAAGCGCGCACCTCTTGGAGGGCAGCGCGGCACTGGTCAGAGTTGTAAAGATGCGATCGGAATCGGACTTTTCGCCGGGCGTCGCGTTCGACGATGCGAACGTCGCCCGCCGCCGCCATTTTCTCGAGAACGACCGAGCTGGCCAGGGCTTCGTCGGCAATGACGTTCTTCTCCAAAAAAGAGGGCAGCCGGCGGTCCGGGTAGAGCGTGAAGCTTTGCTGATCGGCGCGGTACATGGGGCTCGCGGCCAGGGCGTCGAGCACACCGCAAGCCTCTTCGCCGCTCATGTTGCACGTGCTCAGGGCGGCCACCTGGCCTTCGAGCATCTCCGGGAGGTGATCGACGCCGAAGCCTCCTTCGTTGGGGCGAGGCACGAGAAGGTTGTAGGCGTGGTAGAGCCCGTCCGGTCGACGGCCTCGCTGTAGCGTGTGAGCGACGAAATCCGAACCGAGCGCGACGAGCGCGCGTACGGCATCGATGGGTACCGTGACCTTGGCGGAGAAACCTCGCTCGTAGACTTGCTTGCGATAGGACCCGGCGATTTGTCCCAGCTGGTCGACGAAGGCCTTGCGCATCACGTCACTGGCGACGAGCTCATCGGCCGATCCACGGTAGCTCGTCAGGGTGCGCGTCGTCTCGCCGAGCCACGTCGCCACTTCGAGCGAAAGCGTCGCCTCACGCGCCTCGACGCTAATGAGCATCTCGGACAAGTACGCGAAGAGGCGCTCGAGGTAGCAGAGGGTCACCACCGAAACCCCGTACCCGACGAGAGCATTGTTCGCGTCGTTCCACTCGGGGCGCTGGGTGTTCAGCCAAAGGCCGGCACCGGGTACGAAGTTCGCGATCTTGGCGAGCACGCTCACCAGGAGCTTCTCGAGCAGGGTGACGTGGTAGACGCCGTCCGCCCCTT
>JBBSDY010000034.1:0-12461 GCA_038240245.1 Polyangiales bacterium | reverse complement strand
GGCGCCGGCTCGGGAAAGACCGGGGTCGATACGGCGGAAAGGCTTTCGGGCGCCGACACCGCAGCAACCTCGGGAAGAGCGCGGCGCTTGGCGGTGACCTCGTCCGAGAACGAGGCTCGCGAGTCGCCGCCCACCGCCCGCGCCACGAACGTGGCGAGCTCGGCGGGGGTGGCGAGGTAGGTGCGGGCGATGGTTTCGATGGTTGCGCCCATCGCGCCAACGTGAGGCCAACGCTGCGTTGGATCGACATCGATGGCCCTCATGGCCACGGCTGCGAGATCGGCCGACCACGGCGCATCGCGCGGCGTTGGAGGCGCAGGTACCTTGCCACCGATGAGCTGGGTGACGATCTCCTCGACGGGGGTATCGCGAAAGAGTCTCGTGCCCGACATTGCTTCCCACAGCAGCACGCCAGCGCTGAACACGTCCGCGCGCTGGTCGACGGCATCGCCGAGAAGAATCTCGGGGGCCTGGTAGCCGACGAGGGTCGAAGGGTCGGCCCCCTCACCAAGCGAGAGCGGAACGAGTCGTGCCACGCCGTCGCGGCCGACGATGATGTTCGCGGGCGTGACCTCTCCGTGCACGAACCCAATTGGCTTGCCGTCCATCTTCGCGTGGTGAATCGCGGCGAGGCCGCTCAGCACGTCGAGAAGAATCCGAAGGGAGATGCGCAGCGGCGGCGCTCCCGCCTGGATGAGCTCGGCCAGCGAAGCGCCCGACCCGATGTCCGGCTCGACGCCGCGGGGGTGTACCGACTTCATCGTGGTCAGGTGCGGATGCCGCAGATCGGCAACCGCGCGCGACGACGTCGGATCGACGTCGAGAACGCCAGGCGAGCGATGCCCCCCGCCCTCTGCACCTGAGCCCATCGGAGGGTAGTTTACGGCATCGGGCGGCCATTGACACGCCGCCCGGCGTACATTCGGCGATTGACGCGGGTCAGCCGCCGCAGTGGGTCGTACCTGCGCCGACTCCCAGGCACCGCAACACGCCGTGGCTGGCGCGACAATCGTTCCAACACTCGGTCGCGGTGGTGCAGGGGGCGCCCTCGGGCTTCTTTGCCTTGCAGGTGCCTTCGGGTGACCCGTCGGCCGAAGAAGCATCGCAATAGAAGCCCGTATCGCACGGCGCCGCCTTGCTGGTCCCGCACACGGCACCCGCCTGCCCTTTCGGTGTGCACTTGGCGACCAGACAGACCTCGGACTTGCACTGGTCGGGGGTCATGCAGTCGGTGCCATCCTCGAAGGGCGCCTTCGCGCACTTCTTGGCAATGCAATAGAGCTTGTCCTGCACGTTGCAGTCTTGATCGACCAGGCACACATCGCCAGCTGCCGCGCCCTTCAGGCAGACGAAGCCCATCGCTCCCGAGCCGCATTTTTCGGACACGCATTCATCGCCCCGCCCAGTTGGACAAGGAGCGTCGACCGGCACCTGCGGGGCGCACGCCCCCGTCCCGTCCATTCCAAACTTGCAGTAGTGGCTGGAGCAATCATCGGGCTGGTTGCAGCGCGATCCATCGGGAAAGCTGTCGAGACAGACCTGCCGCCCGCTGTTTTGGTCGAACCGGCACTTACCGCGCTCGCAATCGGTGTCCTTGTAGCAGGCAACCCCGTTCTTGGCGGGCTTGCCGCAGCGGTTGGTGATGCACGTCGTACCCATCGGGCAGTTGGTGTCCACGCTGCAGTTGCTGCCGCCGGCGCACGTCCGGTCGGCGCACTTGAGGGTGATCGTGTCGCAAACGAAGGCCGAGCCGCAGCGTATTTTCTCGGTGCCCGGCTCGGGACGATCGGCATCGGCGTACGAGCAAGGCTCGCCGAACGCCGCTCCCTTGATGCACTTGCCCGTGGCCCAGTCGCAGACCGCTGTGCCGCAGTCCTGATTGCCGAAGCAGGTATCGGCTTCCTTGGGGGATTTCAAACACACACCGCGATTGCCGTCGACGTATTCGCAGAAAAGGCCGGGAGCGCAATCATACTAGTTGCCGTCGCACTCGTCGCCCATTTGCTGCTTACCAATCAGGAGCTTGCTCGTGTCACACGGATCATTGGTGACGGGCGGCTTGGGCACGCAATGGTCCTTGGGGGAGGCCACACCGCAGGCGGCTTCGGAGATCGACTTCGCACATGCCGTGACAGCGGCGGGATCGACGGTGACCCGCCCGTAGTCGAAGCCATAGCCGAGGCGGGTGAGCTCGCGCAGCACGGCCTTGGTGCTGTCCTTCAGGGGAAGCTGGTAGTACGAGTACATCACCGCTTCTGCCTGCAGCACCCGATCGGAGCAGTCGGCGGCGGTTGGCCCCGGGCCGAGCTGATCGGCCCGTTCATCGGCGTTGCAGCACTGAAAGAGCCACTTGCATTCGGCGTCGGCCAGGGGCTTGAGCATCGCGCGAACCTCGTCGACGCGCACGACGCGATCGGGAAGGGCGCTGGTGCCTCCGTCCCCCGTCGCCGCCGGTTGAGCGCTGTCGCTCGAGCACGCACCCACCACGAGAAAGCCCATCGAGCACAGCACCGCAAGCCAGACGCCAATTCGGTTCATGCTGCGAAACGTATCACTACTGCCGCAATCTTGGCAGGAGCAGATTGCGATCCGCCGATTTGGCTGCCGACCCGCCGCAACGGTGAGCGCGCAGCCCGTTACATCCCCGCGTCGCCTTGCTCGAGAACGGCGTGCGTGGCGCGTAGCTTGCCTTGCAGCGCGGGGACATCGACGTCTTGCACGTCGGCCTTGGCATCGATCGCCATCTTCGCAGCAACCCCGGCTGCCTGACCGATGATCATGTACTGGGGCTCCATGCGGAGCGTCGAGTACGCAACGTGGCTCGCCGAGAAGGTGACCGCGTTGAGCAGGTTGGTTGCCTCGGCGCGCTTGGGGAGAATCACGCGGAATGGAATCTCGTAAGGCTGCACCGCCACCTGCATGTCGCCCTCGTTCTCGACGGCGCCGGCGGCGGTGGGAACGCGCTGCACGTTGTGCGAGTCGCTATTGTACGAGCCCATTCCAATGGAGTCGGGTTTGGTGCGATCGGTCTGGATGTCCTTCTGGATCATCACGTACTCGCCGATCATACGGCGTGCCTCGCGCACGTAGAGCTGGTGGGGCCAGTGGTCGGTATCGACGAACTCGTCCTTGGACAGGCCGAACCGGCCGACGTCGGCGCGCACCGCAGCCGGAATCTGGGGATCGTTGATGAGAAAGTAGAGAAGGCCCTGAAGATAGGCGGTGTGCTCTTGCCAGATCCGCTGGCGCGTTGCGTAGTCGCCCTCGGGGTAATCCCAGCTACCGCCAATGAAGTCGGTCGAGATGGCGCCGTTGTTGTTCACATCGGTTTTGCCATTGGCAATGCGATCGGGCTTCATGAGGTCCGATATCGTCGGCGGCTTGCCGTTCTGCGCGGTTTCGGCGGCGACCAGACGCGCCAGGAGCGTGTACCGGGCGGGGTCGTAGCCGGCGGGCATCGGTATGGGCAACCGGTTGGCGGCGGTGTCGGTGAGGCAGAGCCGGAAGTTGTAGGACTGCACCTTTTTGTCGGCGGCGCCCACGTCGCCCTTGGGCCCCGCCTGAACCAGAGGAAGGAGCTTGCCCTGCGCGTCGTACGGCGAAACGGTGACCGCGAACTGGTGCGCGGGCGTCTTGGCTCGCACGCCGCCGAGTGATTCGCCGTACTCGGCCATCGCCTCGCGACCCCACGTGTAGGCGACCTTGGCCTGGGCTGACAGATCGCCTTCGTAGGTGGCGTCGATGAAGACACTCGCCTGGTAGCTGACGCCGCTCTCCATGTGGATGGGCCCGACGCGGGTCCCCGTCTTGTCGACGCCCGTTTTCTCGCGCAGGCGCTGGCCGAAGGTCACCTCGACCTTCGCCTCGGCCAAAAGCTCTTTGTAGACGGTCTCGGCGACGTGCGGCTCGAAGGTCCAGGCGATGGTCGTGTTGTACTTCTTGCCCGTTCGCTGAAAGAACTCCAGTGACATCCCGCCGATCACGGCCTTGTTGCCGAAGTCGGTCCATCCGAGGCCGCCCGAAACCATCCCCCCGACGTGTTGGCCGGGCTCGAGGAGCGCGACGTGCGCCCCCTCCCTCGCGGCGGCGACCGCGGCGATCACCCCGGCAGCCGTAGCTCCGTAGACGACGACATCGTAGGTAGCCAAACCGGCATCCGCCGCGGCTTCGCCCGAGGGTCCGGGACCGTCCCCGACCATCTCGCTCGCTTCGGCGAACGGCCCGGCTTCGACGCCCGCGCCGCCCGCACCGGTCGCGCCATCGGGCGTGCCGCCAGCAGTCGCGTCGCTCGCAACAGCGTTCTGGGCGCCGACCGCCGCGTCATTTCCACACGACAGACCGACACTGCCCAGGACCAGCGACAGCGTGGCGAGCAAAGCACCGGTTCGTGAAGTCATGGCCCAACACCGATTATGCAGATGAGGGCCCGGCGAGCAAAGAGTTTGCTTGAGACTGTGGCTAACCCGAGTAATGTCGGGGCGTGAGCAACACGCAGAACCCCCCCACGGAAACCAACGGCTCCCACGCACCTGCTACGCGAGCGCGAGCCGAGAACGGCTCGCTCGACGGTCCGCCGACCTGGAACATCGAAAAGAGCACCGAGCTTTATCAAATTCGCGGGTGGGGAGAGCCGTACTTTCGTATCGGGGCCAACGGCTGCGTCGAGGTATTTCCCGATCCGACGCGCGAGGGCAGAAGCATCGATCTCTTTGCGCTCACCCAGGATCTTCGCGGGCGCGGTCTCGGGCTTCCCTTGCTCATCCGCTTCCCCGACATTCTGCAAGACCGCATCCGGCGCCTGAACGAGTGCTTCGCCCGCGCCATCGCCGAGTACCGCTACCCGGGCGTTTTTCGCGGCGTCTACCCGGTCAAGGTGAACCAGCAGCGGCACGTCGTCGAAGAGGTCGTCGAGTTCGGCGCGCCGTGGAGCTACGGCCTCGAATGTGGCTCGAAACCCGAGCTTCTCATCGCGCTCGCCAATGCGCGCGAGTCGGGTGGGCTCATCCTCTGCAACGGCTACAAGGACGACAAGTACATCGAGACCGCGCTCCTCGCGCAGCGCTTCGACAAGCAGGTCATCGTCGTGCTCGAGCGCATCGAAGAGCTCGACATGGTGTTCCGCGCGTCCGAAAAGCTCGGCATCGCTCCGGCTCTCGGCGTTCGCGCCAAGCTCACCGCGCGCGGCGTGGGGCGCTGGGCCGATTCGGCCGGCGATCGCGCCAAATTCGGTCTCACCTCATCGGAAATCGTCGAGGTGGTCGACCGTCTGTCGCAGCGCGACCTGCTCGGCAGCTTGCAGCTGCTCCACTTTCACATCGGCAGCCAAGTCTCCAGTATCACCCCCATCAAGAATGCCCTCTCCGAGGCAGCCAACATCTACGTCGAGCTCGCCAAGATGGGCGCTCAGATGCGCTACCTCGACGTCGGGGGCGGCGTGGCCGTCGACTACGACGGCTCGAAGACCGACTTTCATGCGTCCAAGAACTACACCACGCAAGAGTACGCCAACGACGTGGTGGCGACGGTGCAGGATGCCTGCACCAAGGGCGGAGTCGACGCACCGACCATCGTGACCGAGGCCGGTCGCGCCGTCACCGCGCACCAGTCCGTCCTCATCTTCGAAGTCGTCGGCGCCAACGAAGTGCGCCTGGGCGATCCCGACGAGCCAGCCCCGACGTCCCACCCCGTGCTGCGCGCGCTCTACGACACGTGGAAAAACGCGATGCCGAAAAACGTCCAAGAGGCGTACCACGACGCCCAGCAAGGCAAGGACGAGGCACAGAGCCTCTTCAAGTTCGGCTACCTCGGCCTGCGCGAGAGGGCCCACGCCGAGCGCATCTACTGGAGCTGCTGCGAGAAGATCCTCACCTACGTGCGGCGCATGAAGTACGTGCCCGAAGAGCTCGACAACCTCGAGCGGGTTCTCGCTGCCATCTACTACTGCAACTTTTCCGTTTTTCAGTCGGTGCCCGACTCCTGGGCCATCGACCAGCTCTTCCCCATCATGCCGATCCATCGGCTCGACGAAGAGCCGACCGTCCGCGCCACGCTCGCCGACCTCACCTGCGACAGCGATGGCGCCATCGATCACTTCATCGACCGCGAGGACGTGAAACACGTGCTCGAGGTCCACCCCTTTCGCCAGGGAGAGCACTACTACATCGGCCTGTTCTTGAACGGCGCCTACCAGGAGATCCTGGGCGACTTGCACAACCTCTTCGGCGACACCAACGCCGTTCACGTGCGTCTCGGCGAGGGCGAAGAGGGATACCACATCGCCCGGGTCGTCAAGGGCGACTCGGTGGCCGAGGTGCTGCACTACGTGCAGTACTCCCCCGAGGTGATGGTCGAGCGGGTGCGCCAGCAGGCCGAGCGCGCCCTGCGCTCCAACCAGATCACGCTTCCGCAGATGCGTCTCTTGATGAGGCACTACGAAGAGAGCCTCGGCAAGTACACGTACCTGAGCGACGACGACGACGACTAGCTTTCGCTTGACACTCTCAGGTGATCCCTGGGAGCACCAGCTCGCGGGTCACCTTGCGAATGATCAAGCAGCGCGTTGGGCGCTCGGGAGAATAGTAAACGGTGATCTCGTCGTCGGGCGCGAGCCCGCGCCGGGCCAGGGGGCTGCCCACCACCGACGTGTGGACGACGTTGCGATCGGCGCGGAATTCGATGCGCACGATGTGGTCGTCTCGCGCAGTGCCCGATGGCTCGACGTCGAGCACACGCCCCGTGGTCGCTGCTCCGAAGCGGTAAACGTCGTCGCGCCACGCTGCCTCGCGGTGCTCGAACCAGCGAACAGCGGGAAGAGCCACGAGGCCGATCAAGATCGCCAGCGCGCTCGCCGTCCACATCGAGGCGAAGAGCAGGGGCACGCACACGATGGCTACCACGAGCGACGCGAAGCCCCAGCGGTACCGAAAGGCAACGTCGGGAAGGCCGATCTGGCTTCGAACGTCGCGAGTCAGCGTTCGTGGAAGGACCTGTCGCACAACGGCCACCATAGCGCCGAACTGGGCGCGCGACGTCGAGAGACCACGGGCCGTGCAGACGCCCTGGGGCCGGGCCTCACCTCGGGCTCAATCGCAGAACGGCAGGCCAGTCGAGCAGGTCAATCGAGCGGCGCGAAGGACACGTCGGAGTCGGTGAGCCACCAGCGATGGAGATCGGTAGCGATGCTGGATACCGGCACGCCGTTCCAGGTGATGTTGCAGGCGAGCGCCGTCGCCAGCGCGAGCGTGGTGTCGTCATCGGCGTCGTCGGTGAAAACGATGGGAACACCGAAAGCGTAGGCACCGACCACGGCTGCGGAAATAAGGGGCATCGTGACTCGCCTCCCGAGAGGACAGAACTAGCCTCCCCCACCGGATAGCGAGTACGAACGACGGCGTCCATCGCATAAACATGCGAGGGACCAAGGACCGAGGGGGCTAGGCCTTCACCGCGCGGGTCATGAGAAAGTCTTGTCGCAGGACATTGTCGGCAAAATACAGGGAGATCAGATCGTCGACCTCGCGACGGAACGCGGCGAGCTTCTGGCGATCGCTGCTCTCGAGCGCCTGGACGAGCTTGGCGACGGGCCCGACGTTGCTCTCCATGAAGGCCCGGTAGTGCGGCACGCTGAGGATCTGGAACATCATGGCGTCGCGCGCGAAGCAAAGCTCCTTGACCGCGTTGCCGAGGCGCTCGCGCACGACGTTGGGATCGCCCCATAGGTGGGGGGGCGACGCACCTGGCGGCGAAGGGGGACCGTACTTGCCGGTCACCGCGAACATGCGCCCCACCATGAGCTCGGGTGGCCACGTCGAGAACGCGATCGTCCCCCCGGGCCTGAGCACGCGGAGCATTTCTTTGACCACAATCTCGGGGCGCGGCGCGAACATGTGGCCGAACTGGCTCACCACGAAGTCGAACTTCGCGTCGCCGAAGGGCATGGCTTCGGCGTCTCCTTCGTGCCAGGCCACGTCGAGCCCGGTGATCGCTCCGTTTTGCTTGGCGCGGGCAACGAGCGCGGGGGTCAGATCCATGCCCGTGACCTTGGCGCCGAGCCTTGCGGCAGTGAGGGCCACCACCCCCGTACCGCATGCGACGTCGAGCACTTCGGATCCCGGCGCGATTCGGGCGTACTTGACCAGGGCAGGTGCCACCGACCCGGTGATCATCTCGAGCGGGGTGAACGACGACCAGCCTTGCTTGGCGCCTTCTTTGAACTGCGCGATCGGGTCCATGGAAGCTCCTGGTTTTGACCTGGCCCTACTGACACGAATTCGTGACGGCGGATAGCCGAGTCTTGCTCGAGAATATTCTCGTTGTAACGCCCGCGACACCCCACGTTTACGACGGCCGGGTGAACATACAAAACACCGCCATCCAAGGAGCGGCGCGCATGAACCTCGAGCCATCCGAAAGACGTAGCCTGGACAGACAGGCCGCTCTCGAAGGAGAAATTTGGGCGCGTCGGCTGCTCGACCAGCTCACCACCTGGGACGGACCGGTCAATGGCGAATGGCCCGGCCGACTCGAAGATGCGCGCGCGCTGGCGACCGCCCTGGCCGACGGCCCGAAAACGCAGGAATCCCTGGCCGCCATCATCCAGCAGCGGGCCAAGACGGTGTGGGGAACCCTGGTGGGCAACCAGGACATCGGGACGGTGCCGTCCGGAAACGACCCGGCAACCATGCAGCGGTGAGGCTGGCGCTCCTGCGTGAGCCGCAGTAGTAGCTAGGCCCCCTTGACCATCCGCGTCGCTCTCCACCACACCACCCGCTACGGTTACGACCGACCCGTCAGCCTGTCGCCACAGGTCGTGCGGCTCCGGCCTGCGCCCCACTGTCGCACGCCGATCGAGGCCTACTCGCTGCGCATCTTGCCCAAGGCGCACTTTCTCAACTGGCAGCAAGATCCTTTCGGCAACTACCAGGCGCGGCTCGTTTTCCCGGAGCCGGCCGCCGAGCTGTCGGTACAAGTCGATCTGATTGCCGACATGACGGTCATCAACCCGTTCGACTTCTTCCTCGACGAGTACGCCGAACACTTTCCCTTCGACTATCCAACGCCCCTGCGCCGCGATCTTGCGCCGTACCTGGCGCGCACCTCGCACGGCGACAGGTTCACCGATCTGGCCGAGCTGGCGCGCACCAAGGACGCGGTGGCGGGGCGGCGATCCATCGACGTGCTGGTCGATCTCAACCGCCGCGTGCAACAGAAGCTTCACTACGACATTCGTATGGAGCCGGGCGTCTTCGAGCCCGAAGAGACTCTCGAGCGCGGGCACGGCTCGTGTCGCGACTTCGCCTGGCTGCTCGTGCAGCTCCTGCGCAACCTCGGGTTAGCTGCACGTTTCGTTTCGGGGTACTCGATTCAGCTCAAGGCGGACGAGAAGCCCGTGGTCGGCCCCGCCGGCGTCGAAAGCGACGCCACCGATCTGCACGCCTGGGCCGAAGTCTTCCTGCCCGGCGCCGGCTGGGTCGGGCTCGATGCGACCAGCGGGCTTTTGGCCGGCGAAGGACACATTCCACTGGCCTGCACGCCCGATCCATCGGGCGCGGCGCCGGTCACCGGAAGCTTCGACTGGCACAAGCGCAACGAGAACGACAAGGTGGCCGAGACCTTCTCGTTCGCGATGAAGGTCACCCGTGTCCGCGAAGAGCCGCGGGTCACGTTGCCTTACAGCGAAGACACCTGGCAGGCGATCGATTCGCTCGGAAAAAGCGTCGATGCGGCACTCGAGGCGGGCGACGTCCGCCTCACGATGGGCGGCGAGCCAACGTTCGTCGCCGCGGACGATCCCGAAAGCGCCGAATGGAACACCGCGGCGCTCGGACCGACCAAGCGCAAATACGCGAGCGAGCTCTTGCAGCGGCTCTACCCGCGGTTCACGCCCGGCGCGCTGCGACACGAGGGCCTGGGAAAGTGGTACCCCGGCGAGCCTCTGCCTCGCTGGGCGCTCTCCTGCTATTTCCGCAAGGACGGGTTGCCCGTCTGGCGCGATCCCGCGCTTTTCGCAACGGACGACAAGGGCCAGGACACCGAGCAAGACGCGCAGACGTTCGTGGCCGCTCTCGCGACGACGTTGGGCGTCGAGGCGCGCCTTGCCCACCCCGCCTACGAGGACACCTGGTACTACCTCTGGCGAGAGCGACGCTTGCCGGTCAACGTCGATCCCTTCGACGCCAAGCTCGACGACGAGCTCGAGCGCACCCGGCTCGCGCGGGTGTTCGAGCAAGGCCTGGCCAAGATCGTCGGCTACGCGCTGCCGCTGCGGCGCATCGCCGGCCCGAATGGTCCGGTATGGACGAGCGGCAAGTGGGTCGTACGCCCCGAGCGGCTGTACCTTTCGCCGGGCGACTCGCCGATGGGTCTTCGGTTGCCACTCGAGGGACTGCCCTGGGTCGACAAGGCCGACTATCCGCACCTCTACGAGCGCGATCCCTTCGCGCCCACCGATCCACTTCCCGCGCGGTTCGATCTCGGCAGACGGCCGGCGACCATCGAAAGGCAGAGCCCCCACGCGCCCCGCGTTTCACCCGTCGCCGACCCGGGAGCAGCGTCGATCCTCAGCGAGGGCGCGCCCACGGCGCCGACATCGGGAGTACCGCGCAGAGCCGGTAGCGAAGCGACAGCGGGCGGCGAAGCGACACCGGGCGGCGAAGCGACAGCGGGCGGCGCCGCGACACCGGCCAGCGCTCGCGCAGATGGACCGCCGCGCAGGCTGGAGTCCGATCGCTCCGTCATACGCACCGCGCTCTGCGTCGAGCCGCGCGACGGCATCCTGCACGTCTTCATGCCGCCCACCGAGACAGCCGAGGATTACCTCGACCTTTGCGCGGCCATCGAGAACACCGCCGCCGCGCAGGGCACGCGTGTGCGCATCGAGGGCTACCATCCTCCCACGGATTCACGGCTCAGCCGCCTGCAGATTACTCCCGATCCGGGGGTGATCGAAGTGAACACCGTGCCCTCGGGCGGCTGGAAAGAGCTCGTCGAGAGCACCACTTTTCTCTACGAAGAAGCAAGGCAGGTGGGACTGCGCTCCGAGAAATTCATGATCGATGGCCGGCACGTCGGTGCCGGCGGGGGAAACCACGTCGTGCTCGGTGGCCCTTCGCCCGCCGACAGCCCCGTGTTGCGACGGCCGGATCTCTTGCGCAGCATGCTCGCCTACTGGCTCAACCACCCGTCCCTGTCGTTTCTTTTCTCGGGGCTCTTCGTGGGGCCCACGAGCCAGGCGCCGCGGGTGGACGAGGCGCGGCACGACAGCCTGTACGAGCTCGACATCGCATTTCGCACGCTCGAGGCGCAGAGCGCCGGTCACGTTCCGCTGTGGCTCGTCGACAGAATCTTCCGCAATCTGCTGGTCGACGCCACGGGCAACACCCACCGCACCGAGTTTTGCATCGACAAGCTCTATAGCCCCGACACCGCAGCGGGGCGTCAAGGTCTGGTCGAGCTGCGCGCCTTCGAGATGCCGCCTCACCCGCGCATGAGCCTGACCCAGCAGCTGTTGGTGCGCGCGCTCGTGGCGACGTTCTGGAAGACTCCGTACCGCGAGTCGCCGGTTCGGTGGGGCACCGAGCTGCACGATCGTTTCTCGCTGCCCCACTTCGTGCGCGAGGACTTCGAGGATGTGCTCGACCATCTTGCACGCGCCGGGTTTCGTTTCGAGCCCGCGTGGTTCGATCCGCACCGCGAATTTCGCTTTCCGCTTTTGGGTTCGATCGCGGCACGCTCGGGTCTGGTGCTCGAGCTGCGGCAAGCCATCGAGCCCTGGCACGTGCTCGGCGAAGAAGCTGGTGGCGGCGGCAACGTGCGGTACGTTGATTCGTCGGTCGAACGTGTCGAGGTCAAGGTGCGCGGCATGACAGATGACCGTCACATCGTCGCCGTCAACGGCAGGCGCATCCCCCTGCACCCCACCGGGACCAGCGGTGAGTTCGTCGCCGGCGTCCGCTACCGCGCCTGGCAACCTCCTTCCGCGCTGCACCCCACGATCGGCGTGCACGCGCCCCTGGTGTTCGATCTCTTCGACCGCTGGAACGACCGCGCTGTGGCCGGCTGCACTTACCATGTCGCCCATCCCGGCGGCCGATCGCACGAAAATTTTCCGCGCAACGGCTTCGAGGCCGAGGGACGGCGCGTCGCGCGCTTCATGCCCTTCGGCCACACGCCGGGCAAAGAGCTCCCGCCGCCGCTGGTGACCAGTCGCCAGTTTCCCTTCACCCTCGACCTTAGGTCCTAAACGCTGCCCGGCCGCGTCAGCTCACCGGCGATGACCCATCACGTCCTTGAGTCGCGGGCGCGACTTTCGTAGTCTTCGTAACCGATGACTCTGCCCGCTCCGAAGCGAGGCGACGAGGGGGCCGAGCTCTCCGAGCGTCCGCCACCTTCGATCGACGCCTGGCTCGCCGCCTACCGCCTCAAGGTGCCGGCTGATTGCTATGACGAGCTTCTCGATGCGG
>JBBSDY010000033.1:0-12514 GCA_038240245.1 Polyangiales bacterium | reverse complement strand
CGACGCGAGCGGGGCATTGACCGGAGGTACGGACGCGGATGGACAGTTCACCGGGGCGGCCGGGCTCGCGCACCTTCTCGCGGGCAGCGCCGACGTTCGCACCTGTTTTGCCCGGCAATGGACGATGTACGCGATGGCCAAGACCCTCGACGATGGCGAGTGTGCCCTCGGCGGCATCACGTCGGCCTTCGCGAACGGCCAGGAGACGATCTCTGATCTGATGATCGCGGTCGTGCGGTCCAAATCATTCGTCGTGCGCTTCGTACCCAGGACCTGAGCGGAAGGCGGAGAGAGACACATGTCACGAAGATCCATCGCGCGGCGCCAGTTTTTGCGCACCACCGGCGCGCTTGCCACCGGGCTACCCTTCTATCGATCGCTCGAGCGGTCGGCCGCGGGTGCAACGTCCTACCCCCTGCGATTGCTCACCGTCTTCACGCCGCACGGCACCTGGCTTCCATTCTGGCGACCACAGGGAGGCGAGAACGACTTCACCCTGCAGTTCGAAAATTCGATGCTCGCCGCCCTCGAACCGTACAAAAAGAAGCTGCTCGTCATCGACGGTCTCGATCACCGGATTGCCTACGAATCGGGGGGCACCGGGCACGGAGCCGGCGCGGTCGTACCGTTCACCGGAGCGCCGCCCATTCCCAATTCGGCCGACACGACGGGCCCCTCGATCGATCAATACCTCGCCGATCGCCTGGGTGGCACCACACCGCTGCGCTCGCTGCGTCTGGGGGTTGGCTCGTCGAGCTCGTTCTCGTTCAACGCCTCGGGCAAACACCTTCCCAGCGAGAACCGACCTGCCGATGCCTACAAGCTGGTGTTCGGCGCGGGGCTTCCCATGATGACCGACACCGACGCCGCCCGGCGCGATCTGCAGAAGAGGCTCGGCGTCTTCGCCGCCTTGAAGAGCCAGATCGACGCGCTCAAGATGCGACCTCGCCTGGGCATGGCCGAGCAGCTCAAGCTCGATGAGCACATGAGTGCGCTCGCCGACATGGAAAAGCGCGTGAGCGCCATGTCGACCAGCGGCATGGGGTGCCAGCAGCCGGCGGCGCCCAGCGCACAGGCCAACGCCAACGATCCCAGGATCATCCCCGACGTCTCGCGCGCGCAGATCGATCTGCTCGCCCAGACGTTCGCCTGCGATCTCACCCGGTTCGCGGGTCTGACGTACCATGGGCAGGGCTCCGAGGCTCCGATGCCCTATGCCGGCGTCAACCTCAATTGCCATCTCGACGTTGCGCACCAGGTCAGCGACGCGAACACGGGCGCCAACATGAACCTCCTCAAGATCCACCAGTGGTACGCGGGCGAGTTTGCCTATCTTTTGAAGAAGCTCGACTCCATCGCCGAGGGAGACGGCACGCTCCTCGATCATACGATGATCGTTTGGTCCAACGAGCTCGGCAATCCCGCGGTCCACGATCACTTCAACGTGCCCTTCGTGGTTGCGGGGGGAACCAACGGGCGTTTTAAAATGGGGCGCTACGTCAAGCTCAACACGACCGGTGGTTACGACTGTGGCGTCATTCAGCCGCCCGTTCCGGGTTGTTCGGCCAGCAGTAAGTTCGCGCATCTCGATGCGCACAATCGCCTGCTGGTGACGGTCTGCCAGGCGTTCGATCAGAACATCGATTTCTTCAATGCGCCCGCCTACACCGGCGTTGTGCCAGGAATCCTCGCCTGAGACGGTGGCCCCGATGAAGCGTGCATGGGCGCTCGCCTTCGCGATCTCGGGCTGCGGGGGACAAGCGGCGCCGGCTCTCCCCGGCGCCGCGACGTGTCCTGGGGTGACCCTGCACGACGAGCCAGTGCCCGCGGCCGGAACGGATTCGATTCGCGGCTGCCTCACCTATGGCTGGACGCGTGTGCTCGTCGGCTCGGGCACCTTTGCGTCGGTCGGTGCCGATGGAACCATAGCGGCGCTGTCCAATGTGTCCGGGAGCAACTGGGTGACGGTGCTGTCGCCCGCCGGGGACACGCTCGGTAGCTTTCCCGTGGATCCCACCGGCGATCTCGTGCGCATCGCGCCCGACGGAAGCGTGGTCACTGCGTCGCTTACCGGAAGCATCCGACGCTTTCGGCGCGACGGCACCGTCGTGTGGACGATCGACGCGGGCAAGGCCATTTCCGATCTTGCGGTTGCTCCCGACGGCGGCATTCTGGTCTCTGCGTACGTCGACGACTCCACAGCCGGACCTGCCCACGCCATGCTCGCCACGTACGATCGAGACGGCGTCGGCACATGGTCCAAGACCATCCAGCACGCCGCTACGCCGACGTTGGCGGCACGGTCGGATGGCTCCGTCGCGATGACCACCCGTGATAATTGCGCGCCGCCGACTCCGTGCTCGACCAACTTCGATCCCAACCGGCTCGACGCCGTGACAGCCCCCCACGTCGAGGCCACGAGTGCCGTCGTCGTTCTCGATTCCGAGGGACAGACGATCGGCGTGAGTCATCTGGACCAGGATCTCCGCCATCCACGAGGACCTCTCTTCGTGCGCTCTGCCTTTCTCGGTGCCGCGGGGATGGTGGCACAAGTGCGCGCGTGGGGAGACGAGACGTCGCCGCAGAGCCTCCAAGTCGACGTGGATCCCAATGGCATGGGGCACCCCGTCTCCCTGGACGTTCCGGCGTCGCCCGACGCTCTGATTTCGCTCGATGCGCAGGGCGCGTTCTGCTGGGCGCGCCACTTTGCGCCCATGGATGCGACAGCCCACGCCCAGATCATCGGCCTCTACGCCAGCCGCGCCGGCATGGCCCTGGACGTGAATGGCGACATCTACAAGGTGCACCACGTCTTTTACGTTTCGCCCGCTGGACAAATCGTCTGGAGACTCGACAGGGCCAACGACGGCAGCATGAATGACGTCTCGCTCGCGGGTATCGACGACGTCGGCGACGTCGTTCTCTCCGGCCGATTCGACGCCGCAGTGGACTTCGATCCCGGCCCCGAAGACGACACGAAAAGCGCCGACGAGGGCCACCGCCGCTATGTGTCGGTGCTTCGCCCTTGCAGCCCGCGCTGACCACTGCCGGGTCATTCAACGTTGGTGCGACGGGCAGCGCTGGCTGCTAGGCTCGAGAGATCGTCATGTTCTCGAGGGCCGATGCCTACGAACGGTTCATGGGTCGTTGGAGTCGCCTCCTCGCACCTGCGCTCGTCACGTTCTCCGAGGTGCAAGACGGCGACGCCGTGCTCGACGTTGGCTGCGGGACGGGGGCTCTTTCACGTGCCGTGCTCGACACGACCCGAGCTGCGCGCGTCACGGGAGTCGATCCGTCGGCAGACTACGTCGCCCTCGCCGAACAGAAAATCGGCGATCCGCGCGTTCGGTTCGAGGTCGGCGACGCCCAGCAGCTGGGGCTACGGGACGCGACATTCGACAAGACCTTGTCGATGCTGGTTCTGAATTTCGTTCCTGATCATGCGCGGGCCGTCAAGCAAATGATCCGCGTCACCAGGCTCGGTGGGCTCGTGGTCGCCGCGGTGTGGGATTACGGCGACGGCATGGAGATGCTGCGCGTCTTCTGGGATGAAGCGACGCGGATGGATCCCGCGATCGCACCGCGCGTCGAAGCGCACATGCCGCTGTGCAAAAAGGGTGAGCTCGGTGCGCTGTGGACACGAGAAGGCTTGACGAACGTCCACGAGGAGCCGCTGACGGTAACGCTTCACTTCGAGTCCTTCGACGACTACTGGGCTCCGTTCGAGCTCGGGCAGGGCCCCGCCGGCGCGCATGTCGCCGCGCTGCCTCGGGATCATCGGACCGAGCTCGCGCGACGCTTGCGGTCGCGTTTGTTGGGTGGTGGATCGGATCGCCCCTTCGACATGCAAGCGCGCGCCTGGGCCGTGAAGGGAACGATTGGACGCGAAGCTCGGGCCGCGACGGTCTGCTAAGCTCGAGCGCGGAACCGAATGACCCAGCCTGAACGAGAACGAGCGAACAAGGCGGTCGTGTCGCCCGATCTCGCGCGCGCTCGGGCTTGCTACGCACGCCGCGCCTGGAAAGAGGCGCACGACTCGCTGTCGGCGATCGATCGAGCTGCCGCAGGCGATGAGCCGACCCTCTCGGTCGAAGACCTCGAGCGGCTCGCGATGTGCGCCGGGATGATCGGCCGCGACGATGCCTTTTTGAAGGGGCTCGAACGAACCTACGAGGCCGCGCTCCTGGCCGGCGACCATCAGCGCGCGATGCGGGCGGCCTTCTGGAGCTTCATGCGGTTTCAAGCGATGCGCGAATCGGGGCGGGCGAGCGGGTGGCTCACGCGCTGTCAGAGGCTCGTCGAGGGCGAAGGCGGTGACAACGTCGGGCAAGGTTACCTGCTCATCCCGCTCGTCATGAAGAGCTTCATGAGCGGTGAGCTGACGGTAGCCTGCGAAAAGGCAGAGCAGGCCGCGGCGATAGCCGATCGATTCGGCGATGCCGATGTGTTGGCTTTTGCCCGCAACATGCAGGGACGATCTCTCGTTCGGCTGGGCAAGGTCCGCGAAGGAATTGCGTTGCTCGACGAGAACATGCTCACAGCGACCACGGGGCCGTCGCCTCTCATCACCGCCCTTATCTACTGCGGCGTGATCTCGTCCTGCTACGAGGTCCATGCCTTCGAGCGGGCGCGAGAATGGACGAACGCGCTCTCCGATTGGTGCGAGGCGCAGCCCGAGCTCGTGGCATTTCGGGGCACTTGCATGGTGCATCGCGCCGAGGTCTTGCGAATGGGTGGCGACTGGTCGCAGGCCTTCGAGCAAGCAAAGCGTGCCGCGACCGGCGTTTCGGGGATGCAACAACCCGACGCGGTCGGAGAAGCGTACTACGAGATCGGCGAGATCCACCGCGTGCGCGGCGATGTCGAGGCAGCGGAGCTCGCCTACCGAACCGCGAGTCAGCACGGGACGGAGCCACAGCCGGGGCTTGCCTTGCTGCGCCTGGCGCTAGGCCAACGCGACGCGGCGGCCAGCGGCATTCGGCGCGTTCTTGCCGAAGCCCGCAGTCCCATCTCGCGTACCAAGCTCTTGCCGGCCGCCGTCGAGATCTTGCTGGCGGTCGATGCGGTCGAAGAAGCACGGGCAGCGTGCCGCGAGCTCGAGGAGACGGCGTCGCGGTTCGAAACCGAGGCGCTCGGCGCGCTCGCCGCCCACGCTCGCGCCACGGTGCACCTCTACGAGGATGACGCGCAGGCGGCGCTCGGTCCGCTGCGACGTGCGTTCTGGGTGTGGCAAAAAATCGGGGCACCTCATGCCGCCGCGCGGTTACGCGTGGATCTGTCCCGTGCCTGCGAGGCACTGGGCGATCACGAGGGCGCCAAGCTCGAGCTCGATGCCGCGCGTGCGGCTTTTGCCGAGCTCGGCGCCGCACTCGATCTGGCGGCGCTCGACGCACCCCAGCCGGGACCAACCGCGGGCGCAGCACACGGCCTGACCCAGCGCGAGCTCCAGGTTCTGCGGCTCGTGGCCACCGGAAAGACGAACAAGAGCATCGCCAGCGAGCTCTTCTTGAGCGAAAAGACCATCGACCGACACGTGAGCAACATCTTCACCAAGGTGCGCGTATCGTCGCGGGCCGCCGCCACCGCATTTGCGTACGAGCACAGGCTGATCTGAAGGATCCGCGGGCAGGATGGGTAGTACTACCCATGTCGATTGGTTGCCCAAAATGGGGGACTCTCCCGAAGCGCGACCGCTGGTCGCCCTCTAGGTTGTGTGGAAGAGGCAGGTTGCCGCCTCGGAGGCCAACATGGAAAAGAGACGAGCTCATTTCGACGTGATTGTGGTCGGTGCCGGCCAGGCAGGTCTATCGGTCGGGCACCATCTGGCGAAGCTCGGGGTGCGCTTCGTGATTCTCGACGCAAACGCCCGCGTCGGCGACGTCTGGCGCCGGCGCTGGGACTCGCTAAGGCTGTTCACCCCCGCCGCCTACGATGGGCTCGACGGAATGCCGTTTCCCGCCCCGCCTGATTCGTTCCCCACCAAGGACGAGATGGCTGACTACCTCGAGGCCTATGCCGCCCACTTCGAGTTGCCGGTGCTGAGCGGCGTCAAGGTCGAGTCGCTGTCGAAGGTTGACGACCGCTACGTGGTCAAGGCGGGCGAGCGTGAGTTCGAGGCCGACCAGGTGGTGGTCGCGATGAGCAACTACCAGAAGCGCATCGTCCCGGGGTTTGCCGATGCGCTCGACCCGAGCATCGTGCAGATTCACTCGATTGACTACAAATCGCCGGCGCAGCTAAGGCCCGGCGGCGTTCTGCTGGTGGGCGCCGGCAACTCGGGCGCGGAGATCGCCAGGGAGCTTTCGCGCGACCACAAGGTGTACATGTCCGGTCGCGACACGGGACAAGTTCCGTTTCGCCTCGACGGTTTCTGGGGTCGCTATTTGCTGTGTCGGTTGCTGTTGCGAACGCTCTTTCACTACATCATGACGATAAGGACTCCCATCGGCCGCAAGGCTCGTCCGAAAATGCTCAAGGGAGGCGCCCCGCTCATTCGCGTCAAATCCCGCGAGCTTGCCGCCGCGGGCGTCGAACGCACACCGCGAACCGCCGGCGTCAGGGACGGTCGCCCCCTGCTCGAAGATGGACGCGTTCCGGACGTCACCAACGTCATCTGGTGCACCGGCTTTCACCCCGGCTTTTCGTGGATCCAGCTGCCGATCTTCGACAGCCGCGGCGAACCGCGCCACGAAGGTGGCGTCGTCGCCGAGGCCCCCGGGCTGTTCTTCGTCGGCCTGCATTTCCTGTACTCGTTCTCGTCGACGATGATCCACGGCGTGGGGCGCGATGCAGAAAGAATCGCGAGGACCGCGGCCGCGCGCGCCGCCACGGCCGGTGTACGTCGAAACCGCTACAGCGAGAACGAACTCGCACTCGGAGCGCACTGAGACTAGAACGAGGGTATGGCCCTGTCGGCGCGGCGCAGCCTGGTGCGCGGGCGCGCCGCCAGCGATGGGGCGGTCATGGTCGTCGACCGGGACGATCTTCGCATCCTGGTGCAGCGTGACTCCGAGCTGAGCGAGATCCTGATGCGCGCCTCATCCTGCGACGCGTGGGCGATGCTCGCTCGACCAGCGTCAGGCGGGTGGCCTCCGCGGTGGGCGAGGGCTCGATCTGCGTCCAGCTCGTTTCACCGCGCGCTGCAGGAGGTGTGACAGACCGCGCGCGAAGGCCGATAAGGCCAGTCTCGAGGGCATCGATAGGCACACACAAAGACCATTGCAAGCACATGAATTGCCATCCTGTCGTGACAGAATGGTGACCATGAGCTCGAGTTTTGCAGCACCTTTTGGCGTGTCCGTCCTCGCAATCCTGGCCGCGTGCTCTTCGTCGCAAGACGAAGCCCCGAGCTCGTCGGATGAGCCCGGTCCCACGGAAACCGGCGGAAGCGCAGGGATGGCGGGCCCGGCAGGCGGCGCGGGATCGCAAGTGGTCGGTGCTGCGGGCGCAGGTGGAAATGGCAGTCCCGCCAGCGGGGGAAGCGGCGGCGGCGCGGCCGGCACCGCCGGTACCAACGGCGCACGTGACGCGGGAGCCAAAGTCGACGCCGGAAACATCGTTCACCCGCCCGATCCTTGTATCGAGGCTGGTAGTTGTCCGGTGAGCGTGTGGACGAACGTCACGCCGCCCAACGCCAATCTCACGCCTTCCGGCCAGTGTGCGAACTACGGAACGCTGTCGGCCATCGTCAGTCCCCTGCAGCCGGAGACGATGTACACCGAGTTTAATTGCGGCGGCATCTGGAAATCCAGCGACTATGGGCTGACCTGGAAGGGCCCCGTCAACGTGGGATCCAATGGAGCCACGGTGACCTCGTGCCAGGGCGGAATCTCGGCCGCTCCCAATGGCGCGAGCTGGAACGTCTACGAGGCATGCATCGGTGGCGGCGCGTATGGCTTTTGGGTGTCGACCAACGGCGGCGTCGACTGGACCAAAAGAACGGTAGCTCCCGGTGGGGACCGGCAGGACTTCTATCCACCGACCATCGATCCCTATGACGCGAACCATCTGCTGATGGCAGGACACGAGATGAACATGCCTGTTCAAAGCGTGGATGGGGGCACGACCTGGACGGCGCTTTCCATGGATCCTGCGATGAATGCGCCCGGCGGCAGCGCTGCATTCGTCTTCGTCGACACGGGTATGGCTGCGACCACGCGCAATACATGGCTCTATTCGCCCCAGGGCACGGGCGGCATGATCGGTACCTGGCGCACGACCAACGGCGGCGCGACCTGGAAGCAAGTCGACAAGAACGAAAAAGAGCACTCGTATTATCAAATCTTCCAACCCGACACGAACGGTGTCGTCTACATGGCGGGCGTCTACTCGAGCCTCGGCTTCGGCGTGCTCCGTAGCGCGGACTACGGTCAAACGTGGGCGCACGTCGGCAAGACGATGAACGAGAACATCGTATTTGGCACCGCCAAGCACATCTACGCGATGGATGCTTACACATCGATGAACGGCGAGGTTGGCGATGCTCCCGGCTCGGGAACGTGGAGGTCCATGGCCACACCATGGAGTGGAACCTCGCCCAGTGGGCCCATCGCGGGCACGGTCCAGGCCGCGGTGACCAACGACGGAACTTACAACATCATCGTCACGGCGAACTGGAACGGTGGCCTGTGGCGGTACATCGAGCCGTTGAACTAGGCCGACGCACCCCGCGAGGGGATGCGAATTTCAAAAACGCTCCACCGAGGGCCGAAGTTCGAGCTCGTGGGTCCACGCCGAGCGGTCTTGCTCGATCAGGGCGATGTAGGCAGCAGCCACCGCGCGCGGTGACATGCAGGCCTTTTGCTCGGGCCGAAAGCGAGCGCGGGTTCGCTCACTCCACACGAGACCATCGAGCACGACGTGCGCGACGTGAATATCCGCAGGCCACAGCTCGCGAGCGAGTGACTGGGCCAGGCCGCGCAAGGCGAATTTCGACGAGGCGAACGCCGCCGAGCGCCGTCCACCACGGATCGATCCCGTTGCCCCAGTGAAGACGAGCGTTCCACCGTGTTGCGCGAGCATGGCGGGGACGGCGCGCCTGGCGACGACGAACGCACCATGGCAGTTGACCCGCCACGATTCTTCGAAGAGCTCGAGTGACGTCTCGGCAAAGGGGTGAAGCCCGAGGCGATGGGCGTTGTACACGACGACCGACGCGGGGCCCACCGCCGCCTCGACGGCCGTGAAGGCGTGATCGACCTCCGACGCGATGGTGAGATCGCATGCGACGGCCATGACCCCGGGGACCTCGGTTGCGACTGCGCGAACCGCGGCGCCACGCCCGAGGGCGGCCACGCAAAATCCGCGGCTCACGAGCAGCTCGCACAGCGCGCTCCCCAGACCGCTGCTTGCTCCGGCGACGACCGCCACCTTGCCTCGTTCCGTCATCGCCCCACATCCTGACGTTTCTCGACGGATGCGGTAGACAGGGGCTCGCTATGGATCCATAGTTTGATCCTATGAATCGAATTGCAACGGCGACCCTTCGCTATGCCGCGGCGGTCGCCCACCAAGGCTCGTTCAGCGCGGCCGCGCGCGAATGCGGCGTGTCGCAACCCACGGTGTCCAACGCCATCGCCGATCTCGAAGATGCGCTGGGCGCTCGACTCTTCGAACGCTCGACGAGAAAGCTCACCGTGACACCCGCAGGCGAAGCGCTCTTGCCGTTGGTGCAGGGCGTGCTTGGCGCCCTCGGCGACCTCGAGCGTCAGGCCGAGGCTCTCAAGAGCCCCCCGCGCAAGCTCCTACGAATCGGCTTCTCGCAGCTCGTCGGCGCACAGCGCCTCGCAGTTCTCTTCGAGCCGTTCGGCAAACGGCACCCCGACGTCGAGCTCATCTACAAAGAGTGCTCGCAGGGCGACATGGAGACGCGTCTCGACGCGAACACCGTCGACGTCGTCTGCGGGATCGGTCTCGGTCGCACCAAAAACCGGTCACGTCAACCCCTGCACCGAGAGACGCTGCGCTGGGTGGCACCCAACGGGGCCGCGACGGGCGACCCAGTCACCCTGCGCGAGGCGGCTCGTTCTCGCATCGTTCTGACCGATGGCTCGTGCGGCCTGGCCCCGGCAACGCGCGAGATCTTCGCTCACGCCCGTCTCTCGATCGACGAGTATGCGGGACACGCCATGAGCTACGCCGCGCTGGAAGAGTGGGCGGAGCTCGGCATCGGCGGCGCGATTCTTCCCGCGTCGCACATCCGAAAAGCGCGAAGCGCGGCCCTCGAGAATGACGACAAGCCCTTGATCATCACCTACGAAGCGGTGTGGAGAAAAGACCTGCTCGTCGCCCGGCACGCAAAAGTGTTCGTCGCCTACTTGCGGACGGTGGTCCCCAGCATCCTCAGGGGGATGGCGGCGAACAGCCCGGTCACCAACCTCGTGTCGCGCCGCTAGGCTCTTCGAGCCGTGAAGCACGGCAGCGTCAAGGGAGGGACGACGCTTCGTAGTGCGTGAACCCGTAGTCGCCGCGCTTGCCACACGAGCCGCCACGCCAGAAGGCCATGCCGGGATTGCCCGTCGCAAACGTGGAGTCGGTCGCACGCGCAATCTCGACACCGTTCAAGGTGACCTTGATGAGATTGCCGACAATGGAAGCGGACAGCGTGTCTCCATCGTGAACTCCCATCGGCGCGCCACTGCGCGTGAGATACGTGAAGTCGTTGACCTTGCCATTCCAGCGCACGATCTCGGCGTATCCCCCGTCCCACGCGAGGTTGCACTCGTAACCACGTGCGTCGTGCGCACCGTCCGACCATCGCAGTAAGATCTCGACCTCGTGCGTGCACGACCCGTCGATGTTCGCTTCTTTGTGAATGACCGCGCTCACCGTGTAGTTCGCGGGAAAGCCAGCGAGGTGTGCGTAGGAGTCGTCGTACTGCTGTTTGTTCGGCTGAGGCTGGGTGCCGTACGCGTTGCCGCCACCGGTCTCGATGATCGTCCAATCGAGCCCCACATTTTTCCACGCGCCACCTTCGGAAATGGGCGACTCGGTGAGATTGAAGTCGGTCATGTAGGAGACCCCGCCACCGTCGAGGGTGGATCCCGCGCCGCCTGACATCGAGCCCCCACCGCCTGCGGTCGAGATCCCGCCGCCACCGCCGGATCCCGCATGGCGGCCTGTGTTGGCAGTCCCGCCTTTGCCGCCCGCGTTGGAGCTTGCACCCTGGCCGCCCGCGCCTCCATTGCCATACGCGCCGCCGGCGGATGGGGCGCCTGCCCCGCCGGTTCCGTTGCCAGCCGTCGAGCTACCACCGCCGAGCGCCGAGCCACCGTTGTCGACCGATACCGCCCCGCCCGCGCTCGAGGCGTCGTCAGCCTCACCATCCGAGCTCGAGGCGCAGCCCACCGCGGCCAAAAAGACAGCGGACATTGTCCACAGGAGAGCGCACCGGAGAAACACGCTGTCATCTTAGCGCAATCGAGCAGCGCCGGAATCGACCTTCGTTCGACGTACCCAGGTCATCACCGACGCGCCTGCGCCATCGCTTGCGTCTCGCGCCCGGCGAGTGTATGCCGATCGCCCATGAAAAAATTTCTCGTTCTTTACAAGGCACCGGCAGCGTCGTTCGCGCTGATGATGAAAGCAACGCCCGAGCAGCAGAAGGCAGGAATGGACGCGTGGATGGCCTGGAGCCAGTCGTCAGCCTCGTCCATCGTCGACATGGGAGCGCCGCTCGGCAAGAGCCTGCGCGTCACCAAGGCCGAGGCAACACCGGCCGCCAACGATCTGGGTGGCTACTCGATTCTGCAGGCGGAATCGAAGGAAGCGCTCGTTGCGACCTTGAAGGGGCATCCGCATTTCATGACGCCGGACGGCACCATCGAAATCATCGAAGTGATGCCGATTCCCGGTATGTGAGCGCCCCCCCATCGAAGCGGTGAGGCCGCCCGAAGGTACCGACGCCGTCGTGTACGACGCCCTCAATCGCGTGAAGCAGGTGACCAGAACGTCACCCACGCAGCCGGCCAGCACCGAGACATACGACTACAACGCGTTGGGAGCGCTGAAGCTCAACGCGGGAGTCGCGCTGGACGACCAGCGGCCCAAGCGATCGGGGGGCGGCACCGCGGACGCGGGCGTGCCCGCATCGTACGGGGGGCAGCCGGTGGTGCTCGACCTGAACGGGCGGATCACGTCGTTCCAGGGCATGACTTTCTTGTGGAACACCAACACCAACCTTCTCAGGAGCGCGACGGTTGGGAGCGCCACGGAGACCTACCGTCAGGATTTCTTCGGACGAGCAGCCATCCGCGAGCCTGCGGCTCCACCGCTAGACCACTATATTTACGACGACGTCGACGGTGTCAACGTGGTCGGCGTGCGACGCTGGGTGGGACTCACGAACAGCCTCGGCAACCGAGTCTTGCAGAAGCTCGACAACTACCTCTACGACGGCGTGGACCATCCACTGCGCTTGCAGCACCGGTTGCAAGTCGATGCGACGACGTTTCAGACGGTGTACTTCGAGGTCGATCTGACGGGCAACGTGCGGCGACTGCGTGGGCCCGCGGGG
>JBBSDY010000032.1:0-12550 GCA_038240245.1 Polyangiales bacterium | reverse complement strand
TCGGCGCGCTCGCTGGATGCGGTGGGAAGAGCACCACCATCATCTATGTGCTCGCCGATGCGGGCGCCACCTCGTCGCTGTCGAGCGATGCGGGTGCCGGCGCCGGAGGCTCTTCGGGCTCGGTGGAGACGGCGCCCACCCTGGCCGACGCTTGCCAGTCGTTGTGTGACAGGCTCGCCCGCGCCAACTGCGTGCACGCTGACTGCGCTCCAAGCTGCGTCAAGGCCGTCGCCAACACGAGATGCTCCGATGTCTACGTGAAGTTCCTGACCTGTGCGCTTACGCCCGATTTCGTCTGTGACAACGGGATCGCCAACCTCGCCAACAAGGCGTGCCTCGACGAGAAGAACGCCTTCTACCAGTGCCGAAACGGCACGACCCCCGCCAATTACCCGCCGCGCCCCGATGCAATGGATTCCTTCCCGCCGCTGGACGACGACGCCGGCGTGCCGGTCGAAGCGGGAACGCCCACGGCCTGCCTCGACATTCCTTCCCTTCCTGACACGGCCACCTGCAGTGGCGAGGACGCCGGGCCGAGCAACGCGGAAGTGTTCCCCACCTGCCCTCGAACGTGCGGCGACGGACAGGGCAACGAGTGGCACTCGGAGTGCAACGGCGGCAAGTGCTTGTGCTTCTACAATGGCAAACAGCGCTGCACATCGCCCTGCCCGCAGAAGCCTTACGAGTGCGGCCCGGACTGCTGTTTCTGACGGGCCAAACGCTCCTCCTCCATTTTTCCACCGCTCGCATTCGCATTTGCATGCGCGTTCGCTTTTTTTGGCGATTGGGCGCGCGCCCGGCCAGTACGCCAAAGGATCGTCACGAACGAGCCGGGAGATTGCAAATGAACGAGCAACATCGCGTCAGGGCCGTCTGGCTTGCCAGCGTGCTTTCGCTTCAGATCGCAGGGTGTGCCGCATCGGACGACGCAGTCGATTCGCGTGTGGGCTCCGGCTCGGCGGGAGACACCGGCTCGGGCGGCTCGGGCGTTAGCGCCGGCGCTCCCGGAAGCTCGGGAACCGATGTCCCTGGAGCAAGCGGTGGATCGGTGGGCATCGCAGGCTCCGAAAACGCCGGCGGTGCGGGCATGGGCGGCGCAGGTGGCAGCGCGGGTAACGCGGGCGGATCCGCGGGCAATCGCGCGACCGATGCCGGCGCGCGGCTCGATGGGAGCTCGTTTCCCAGCGTCGACGGTGGCCCGCCGACCAACTCCGCGGTCGACGACCTCTGTACACCCAAGGTCGTCTTCACCAACATGTTTCCGACCTCGACCGGCGGAATGCGTTTCGACAAGGCGGTGCCCGACGTGACCGCCACGATGCAGGCTCACTCGCGCACCATTTGCCGCTGGATCTTCCGCAAGCCCGAGGACGTCAACCGCAACGCGCAAGTCACGGTCGTCATCGACAACCACGATGGCGTCGCCGAAACCGGCGGAGCCCGCATCGCTTTTAGTGCCAACTACATCGGCGGAATTGGGGGCAACGACGTGGCCATTGCCTTCGAGATCAACGGCGTCCTGGTCCACGAGGCGACCCACATCTGGCAATACGACAACGGCGGTGGGGCGCTCGTGGAGGCGATGGCCGACTATGTTCGGTATCGATCGGGCTTCGACAAGCTGTCGCGACGACACACCGGTGGCAATTGGTCCGATCCCTACACCACCGGCGGCTTCTTCATCGCCTGGGTCGAGGACAAGTACGACAAGGACTGGGGCTACAAGATCAACATGGGCATGAAGGCCTCTGGCTTTAGCTACCCCAAGCTCATCCAGGATACGTTCGGCAAGAGTGCAGACGCCCTCTGGGCCGAATACCAGGCCGATATCAAGTAGCAGCGCGCGCGTTCAGCCCTCAGGTCGCGGGGGCGGCGGAGCAATCGTGCCCCCATTGGATACCGGGCGTGCTTTGCTCGTACATGGCGACGTCGGCCCGGTCGAGTAGCTCGCTCAAAGACTCCTGCGATCCGGTTTCCATGAATGCCGCGCCGGCACTCATCGAGATCCGGTAGCCGCGCCCCCGCCGCGCAGGCTCGACGTCCGCCAGCTCGCGCAACCGACGGCGCAGCGGCTCGAGATCGCGGGGCGTGAAGTCCATCGAGATTTCAGCCACCAGATCGTCGATGGCCCGAAGGTACGGCGTTTGCGCACGATCCCCCTTGATTGCCTGCTGCAGGCTCGAGAAGGAGTGTGCCGCGCCAGCGCGTTCGGTCTGGTAGGGCGCAAAAAACTGTTGATCGCACGTTAGAATGTACCCGAGTTGACTCGTTTCGCCGTTCTTCAAAAGCGAAAGGGTGCCCTCGATTGCGAGCTCGACCGCCAGGGCCTGCTCGACGGCTCGAGCGCCCCGAGATAGCGGGTGCCGCAGACGTACGAAAGGAGCGCGACGGCTGTCGCGATCGCACCAACGAGCCCCCAGACGAGCCGCTTGGTCTTCAACAAGTTGGCCATGATCTCGGCCGATCTCGACCCACCCCCTTTCCCATACAGATGTTGCTTGAAGTGGGGCCCGGACTTTCGTCCGTGACCGCCAAAACGCCCGTGCCTCGTCGGGTGGCGCTGCCGCTCAGGGGCGGGGCAGCTGGGCGACGATCTTCTCGGAGACCTTCCAGAGCTCGAGTGCGAGCGCCTCGTCGTTGGTGTCGGGCCGCGGCTTGGCGACATTGCAGTCGGCGAAGTACCGACCCGACACGGTGGCGAGCGCCGGGTTCGTTGCCAGGTAGACCTCGGTCGCGGCGCCCTGGGCAGCGCTCTTCAGCGCCACCTTGCCGACGGTGTCCAGGAACAACGACGCCACGGGGTTCATGTGCCTGACGAGGTTGGTGCGAATCACACCCGGGTGCAGAGAGTTGGCGGTCTTCTTGGTGCCCGTGAAGCGACGCGCGAGCTCGTTCGCAAAGAGGATGTTCGCGAACTTGGATTGCCCGTAGTTGCGCCAGGCAGCGTATCCCTTGGAGCCATCGAGGTTGTCGAGCTCGACGCCCGCCCTGGGTGCCCCGGAGTGCGCAGAGCTGCTAACCACCACCACCCGGCCGGTCTCGGTCAGTTGCTCGAGCAGCCCGGTCACCAGAATGAAATGGCCGATGTGATTGGTAAAAAATTGTAGCTCGTAGCCGTGCGACTTCTCGAGCTTCGGTAGCGCCATGATGCCGGCGTTGCAAATGATGGCGTCGAGCTCGATGTCCGCACTCTTCACCGCAAGGGCGCACGCGCGCACACTGGCGGGGTCCGATAGCTCACACGCCAGCGGCACGGTCTGCCCGGTGACCGCGTCGCAGACGGCCTTGGCCTTCTCGAGCGTTCGCGCGGTGCCGACGACGCGTGCACCCCGCAACGCCAGCACCCGCATCGCCTCGAGTCCCAGCCCCGAATTGCAGCCTGTCACCAGTATGCTCGCGCCGGCGAGCGAAATTCCTTCCGTTACTTGCTCTGCCGTGGAGCCGTAGCCGAAACCGCTGGGGCCCTTCGAGGTGAACAGTTCGTAGATCGACATGATGGCGATGGGAGGTTGACCAGGACGAGAGGAGTAGCACGAAAGCTGGCAAGCGGCGACGGGCCCGCGACCACGCGCGTCCCGAAGCGCGTCTGCTTCACGCCCTTGTCCGCGTTCGATATTCGATCGGAGTTTCTCCGGTTTCGGTTCGGAAGATTTGCTGAAAATGCGTGCGGCTCTTGAAGCCCGAACGCTCGGCAACCCGGCCCACGCTGAGGGGCGTGGAGGACAGCATGTGCTTGGCGCGTTCGAGGCGGAGGCGACGCAGGTAGCGCTCGAACGGCATCCCCTGCTCGCGGCGCAGCAGGCGCGAGAAGTGACTCGGAGCAAAGCGAGCAATCTTCGCGACCCGGGGCAGCGTGAGCGGCTCGCTCACGTGATCGCGCATGAAGGCAAGGGCCCGCTCGACACTGCGGCCCTGGCGCGCGACGGTCGGGCTCTCCACCGCGCGCCCGAGGTGCGCCACGATGACGCGATAGGCAGCCACGAGCTCGGTGACGCTCGGGGCGGTTTCCTTGGACACCGGTGCGCAAAGCTCGTCGAAGTCCTTGGGATCGAGCTGACCGGACGCGAGCCATGGCTCCGCGAAGCGACCGAGGCCCGCCTCGAGATGGGCCGCGATGACATCGAGCGCATACCCGGAATGCTGCAAGACGGCCTCGATGTAACGTTCGAATCGCGGCGCCAGTAGCTCGGGGTGCTCTTCGAGCCCAGAAGCGAGACGAATGCGCAGCGCGGTGAGATTTTTAGCAGACGGCTCGGCCGCATCGGGCGCGATCACGGCGGGCTCGTGCCGAAAAAGGGCCCTATCGGCCGCAGCCAGCGCGGCGCGGTAGCGATCGGCGAGCGACTGCGACTCCGATCCCACCGCGATGCCGGCGTGCAAGCGAAAGCCGAACTGCTGGGCCGCTTGCGAGGCCCGCGCGGCAAGCTCGATGAGCGCCGAGCGAGCGCGCGCGCCAGCCGATGCGCCGGCCGCCAGGATCACGATTCCGTGATCGCCTACCCGTCCGCAGACGAGACCGCCCCACGCGCGGGTGTGGCCCGCGGCCGCCCTCTGAAAAGCATTTCGTCGAAGCGCCTCGTCGATGGGATCGGGCTCGTCGGTCCTGCCGCGCAAGAGGCCGACGACCGCGTGTCGCGGCGGGCGTTCCAGCCCGAGACGAACGAGCACGTCGGCCATGATCGGCGTCCACCACCGCTGCGCGGTGCGATCGTCGACCATGCTGCGCGCGAACTCCCACATCCGTTCGGTGGACCGCGCGTCGAGCAAGCGTTCCACCAGAGCATTCCACTGCCGGGCCAATTTGCGCGCGTCGCCTTGACCGGCGAGGGCGCGCGCCAGACACGTCATCAGCGTCCGGAACGCGACGAGGAGATCGCCCTCGAGGGTGAGCGTGGCCAGCGTCGCCGACAGGTAACGGCAGAATGCGGAGTCGGCGAGGCTCGCGCGTGTGTGCGAGATGTTGTGCCAGCGCTCCACGAGCTCGGCGCTCGTTGCCCGTTGGCGAGCGAACGGCCCGGCGACGAGGACGTGGCTTGCGGGCGATCCCGATGCAACGGGGACGAAGAGATCGTAAAACCCCGAATGCGCGCCGATGATCGGCCGCCCCTCGGCGCGTGCCTTCGCTATCGAGTGCACATTGTATCGCCACCGTGGAAGCTCGGCGCGCAGGCTCACCTCGAAGTCGACCACGCTGTCGGGGACGCCGTGCAGCGCGCGCCAGACTCCGCGATGCCAGGTGGATACGCCGATCCCTAGCTCGCGAAAAGCGCTTGCGGCGAGCGCGGCGGTGAACATCCGCGCCGACTCGATCGACGCGGATCCGGGCTGGGAACCGTCGCGGCGCATGATCGATATGAATACACCAAAAGATAGATACACATACACAAGGTTCGCCTCCTCCGCGGTAGTGTGGGGTGTCCGGACCCGACGGGTCCGTGAGCTAGAAAGGAGCGCTTCCCATGGACCGGATCGGCTTTGCTCTGCTCGTCCTGCTGGCCGCGTGTGGCTCGTCACAAGATGCTGGCAACCCGGATGACAACCAGACAACCGTCGGCGGCGCCGCGATTTCGGGCAGTAGCGGCGGTACCGCAGCCACGACCGGGGCGGCGGGCAACGAGACCGGAACCAGTGGCTCCGCGGGGAGCGGTGGCGCTGCCGCCGTGGGGTCGGGAGGAATGACGGGCGGCGCAGGAATGTCCGGACGAGGTGGCTCGGCAGGGGCGCCGGGGACGGGCGGCACCGGCAGGGTGGACGCGGGCATGGTGGTCGTTCGCGCATGCGCCAACCTTCCGGCCGCGGGGCAGTGGGAAAACATCACGCCGCTGCCGTTCAAGACCCCTTCCAACATGGAGACGTTGTCGGTCGTCGTGAGCCCGCTGGACCAGAGGGTGTACGCCGCCGCGGGCAACAAGACGAATGGAGGAAACGCGGGCACGGGCGTCTACAAGTCGACCGATTGCGGGGCGACCTTCACATTCGTCAGCACCGGGATGAACAAGGACAAGATCATGTCCGGCGATCCGTGGGCCATGATGATCGATCCCACCCACCCCGATACGCTCTACACCAACAATGGCTACGGGAGCGATCCGACGATTTACAAGTCGACCAACGCCGGCGTCGATTGGACCGGACTGTCACCCCACCCGATGTGGAAGCTGACGAGCCATGTTCAAGCCATCGCCATGGAGCCCGGAAATCCGCAGCACCTTGCGGTGACGTTCCACACGACGTGCGAGTCGCCGTACAACGGCCTTTGTCTCTCTCGCTCGAACGATGGTGGGACCACCTGGCAAGTGTTCAACGGACCATCGCAGCTCACCGGATGGCAAGAAGCGGCAACGATCTCGGTGCTCGGCCCGACGAGCTACCTCTACGCGGCGAATGGTGCCTGGTACACGGCTGACGAGGGCCAGACGTGGGCCAAGGTCGCCACCGACGGTTTCTCGTCCAGCTACGCGGGCAGCACCGATCTCGCACCGGACGGGACGATGTACCTGGCCGGCGCCAACTCGATCTACAAGAGCGTGTCCAATCCGATAGGAAAGACGTGGACGAAAATCGATGGCTCGCCGAGAACGACGGTGATCGTCGACGACGGGATCAGTCTGTTTGCGTCGATGAGCTGGACGGACGCCAACCCCGTTTATACCGCAAAGGTGAGCGGCGCCACGACCTGGACGCAGATGAAGCACACCGGCCGCGGCGCGAATCAGCTCGCCTATGATTCAGGGCACCACATCGTCTATGCCGCCAACTGGGCCAACGGGCTCTGGCGTCTCGTCACCCGCTGAGGGGCTCACGAGCCTTCGAAGTGGCGCTCGACCGCTTCGGCGCTGGTACCGACGATGCGAATGGCCTCGAGGAGCTGCAGAGACGTGATTCCGAGCTTCTTCGTCCAATACGTGAGCTCATAGGGTTCGTTGGGGTCGATGTGCGTTCGTCGAGGTCCCAGAGGGTCGGTCTTTACTTCGCCCATTTTTACCCGATAACACGGACGCAAATCTGGGGACTCAGGCGAAAGACCGTACACGTCATCGTCGCGCGGGCGACCACCTACGCAGCCGCGCGCAGCCGCCATGGCTTTGACGCGTGTCCTACAGATCCACGATGACGCGCGCGTAGGCGAGTTGGCGTTGGGGATCGTACCCCAGGTCCCAGCGCAAGGGCCGGGGGCTCAGGCGGTTGTGATCGTTGACGAAGTCGATGAGATCGGAGCGATCGGGGTTGATGAGAAACCAGGCCAGCAAGCCGACAGCCACCGAGCTGGCACCGATCAGGGTGAACGCGGCAGTTTTATCGAAGTTGTCGTCGTTGCAGTGGGACCATGCCGCCCTGCTCGCACCGCTGGTGTCGAGCGCCGAACAGTCCTTCGCTCCTGCGAATGCGTAGATCGTGGCGGCGGTGCCCAGCGCGAGCCCGCCCACCAAAATGATCGTGGCCGTTTTTCTTTTTGCCTCGAGGCGACCGAGCTCGGGATCGAGCCGCAAGTAGATCTCGGGAGAAGTCGACCGAATCGATTCCAGGTACGAGCGAAGCCCGGCCACGCTGTCGTCGAATTGCCGCGCGCCGGCATCGATGGTGCCCAGGCGGTGGGTTTGCAGATGGCCCGGCTCGACGACCAAGGCCGGCGTTGGCGCCGGCGTCCACAGGGGCGGCGGCTCCTGGGCAAACGCATTGTGGCCGACGAGGGCCACGAGGATGGCGGTTAGAAAACCTCGACAGCTGATCGCGAGCAAGTCTCTTCGCATCGTCCGGGCGAGCCGACTCTAGCCGACAACGAGCGGGTGTCCATCGCATCACTTAACACCATGTCCTCAGTTCTCGGGGGTAAAGCCATGGCCGAACCTCGCATGGGCACGCGAGGACCGAGGGCCCGCACCACGGCGCGGGTCATGCACGCAGATGTGACCGCGTGCAAACCCTACACAGTGGCCGACTGACATTGGGCGTCGAAGAGGAATTTCACCTCGTTGACCTCCGAACGCGGCGGCTCGCGCCTCGAGCCAGCGAGATGCTGGCCAGTCTGTCGACGAACAACTATGCAGCCGAGCTGCAGCAGTCCGTCGTCGAAACCAACAGCGACGTGTTCGATACCTTGGCGGGGCTGCACGAGAACCTCGTTGCGCTCCGCACCGAGCTCGTCACCGTAGGTAGTCGACTCGGTATCGGGGTTGCGGCGGCGGGAACGATGCCCCTTTCGATGGCCGAGGTGTTGATCACCTAGGTTCCTCGCTTTAGGCGGATGCTCGCCGACTATCAGCTCCTCGTGCGCGAGCAATTGATCTGCGGTATGCAGGTGCACGTCGGCATTGGCGATCGCGACCTGGCCGCCGCGCTGATCGATCGGGTCTCAAGCTGGCTGCCTCCCCTGCTCGCCTTGTCGGTGAGCTCGCCATTTTCGCACGCCGGCGACGACACCGGGTACGCGAGCAGTAGGTCGCTCATCTGGTCGCGTTGGCCAACCACCGGTAACCCCGGCCCCTTGGCCTCGGCCGCCGAATACGACGATCTGGTCAAGAACCTGATCTCGTCGGGGGTCATCAGCGATCCGGGGATGATCTATTTCGACGTGCGACCTTCTTCGCACCTGCCGAGAGGCTAAGAGATCCAACGAGAATCGGGAGTCGAGCCGTCGAGGAATGACCGCGTTCTAGGCGATGGTGGAAGAGGCATCGAAAGTCCGGGAGACAACGCTTTCTTTGAGCTGTATCCATAAGTTAACGGATTCCGTCTTATGCGATCAGTGCGTCGATCAGGCACGCTCCACGTCCGTTGGCTTCCGAATTTGGATAGTCGTGCCGGCGCGGTTGACCTCGAAGTGGCTGGCCGAGATTTTGGGGGATCCCGATCGCAGTTGCCGGCACGCCCTCCGGGCCCTGGCCGACCGCGGCGTGGTTGAAGCCGACCAGATCCATCGATGGGTACCGACAACCTGGGATCGGGTCGCCAGCAGCGCCGTTCTCGCGGATTCGCGCGAGTCGCGTCCCGTACGTTCCGCTGAAGACCGACCGATGCGATTCGGCAACCACGTCCCCGAGCTCGCGGCAAAGAGCCCCCCGAGCTCGTGGCGACGGGTTCCCCGAGCTTGCGGCAGCCTATCCCCCGGGAGCGCGAGCCCGGCGGCAACCAGCCCCCCGAGCATCGCATCGGTTCGCACCTTATCTACGCGTGCGCGCGCTCTTCCACCCAAAGATCTACCACCCTCCTTCCATCCGGAGGCGGGGAGGGAAGGACAGGAGCAGTCTGCCCAGAGCGCAGACGATCAGGCTGGCCTCGTGCCTCTCGCTCGCACTGTCGCCAAGTCGTTCGCCGCTCGAAACGTCGTCGTCGACTTGGGCCATGCGGTCAGCCGCCTGGCCGCAGCGAAGGAACGGTACGGAATGAGCGACGAGGAGTTGGAACGGTACCTTCGAACTGCACCGGATCAGCCGGGTCTCTCTCGGGCTGGGTTTCCCTTCGGCGCGGCGCTTTCTCCCGGCCGAGTCGAGCCGTGGTTGGCAAAGCATCGGCGTCGGCGCGACGACGTACCCGGTCGATCGCAACTGTCCGAGGTTTGTCCCCTGCCTGTCTCGGAGCTTGGGACCCGAAGCGCGGCGTTCCTCAGCTCGCTGGTGGGTCGGCGAGGCGAGATGTAGGCTTGTTCTCGACCGCACGAGGACGTTATTTCGATGGACGAACCGTACCAACGCCACGAACTAAAAGAGCTGGGCGACGGCTTCCCGCCCCGAGGTCCAATATGCGACTGCTGCGGTGTGCGTGTCCCCCAGTTCGCAGATCTCGAGGAACGCGATCGAGCCCGTGTTCTGCAACTGATCCGTGACAATCGAGACATGGTCGCGAGGCAAGAGCTGATCGCCGCGACCGGGTGCAGCGAACGATGGGCGAAGATTTGGGTCCAACATCGAGGTCGCCCACAACCGCGGTTTCCGGGTCCGCCGTGCCCCTTCTGCGGAGTGCAGCTCCCGTCCTTACAGTCCCAGCAGTGTTTGCACTGCAAGGCGGACTGGCACTTGGCGGAAGTACAGCCCGTCACCGACGTCGCGCCACCACTTCGTGGTTCGTTGGTATGGCATGGGCCTGCTGGTGGCGAAACATGGTATGTCTTTTTCGAGAGGCTCGCGGCTCCGTCGGAGATCGAGCGCGCTGAGACGGTGACCCTTCTAGCCCCGCCCGTCTGGATCCTGCGCTTCGTCGGATCCGGCGGGAGCGACGAAGAGCGGAGCTGGTCGCCGCGTGAGCGCATTCTGTTTGGAACGCTGTCCGGGTGGTCGCATTCCGACATCAAGGCGCTCAAGGCGGCGCTGATTCTGGCGGGCCAGCGAGCGGAGGATGACGCCTAGATCGACGGTGACGTTGGCGAGATGGAACGGAGCGGCACGGCCGGCATGAATCGCTTGAGGATCGTCACGGGCAACATCACGAACCAAAGGGTGGATGCTATCGTGAACGCGGCCAACGAGTGGATGCTCGGTGGCGGCGGCGTCGATGGGGCCATTCACGCCGCCGCTGGCCCCGAGCTCCTGGAAGCATGTCGCGCGGTGCCTGAGGTTCGTCCGGGCGTTCGCTGTCGGACGGGGGAGGCGCGCATTACCCCGGCGTTCCGGCTACCCGCGAGATTCGTCATCCACACGGTCGGACCGGTGTGGCGCGGAGGCGATCGTGGCGAGCGTGATCTGCTCGCGTCGTGCTACCGCCAGTCCCTCGCCTTGGTTGCCTCGTGCGGTGCTCGGTCGGTCGCGTTTCCATCCATCAGCACAGGTGCGTTCTCTTTCCCGCTTGATGAGGCTGCTCGCATTGCGGTCCGGGAGACCTTGTCGTTCCTTTCTGCGCATCGGGATTTCGAACCCATCCTTCTCGTTGCATTTCAGCGAGAGGACGCCGGCGTCATTCGCAAGGTACTTGAAAGCGATCGCGCTTCGCGACCGTGATGTCGGCGAGTTCGGCATCTTGCGTAACGGACCTACCGATGCGGCACCACGAAACGCACGAGCGAGCTGCAGGCATAGTTTGAGCGTCGTTACTTGCGTGCAAAGTATACGAAACGACACAAAATGTACCCGTGATGCGGGGCACGGCGAAACGTGCGCGCCTCGAAGGGTTGTCGACCAACCGGTGTCCCTCGTACTCTAGGCTGCCGTGACGTTTGACGAACTCCTCCTGAAGGCCGCGAGGCGCGTGTGCCGCATCGAAGCAATCGGCAACGAGACCCCGTCAGCGCCCATAGAGCCGGTCGGTCGCGCGGCGCGCATCATCTGCCGACGGCAACAGCGGTGCGACGGCGTGCTCGACGCTTCCAAAAGCAGCGTCGTTATCGATCGTCACCTTGAGAGAACCGGCGATCAATTCGGCTCGAGCGACTGCCCGCAATGCCGCCAGGTCCGGAATCGACTCGGTCAACGATTTTCCGAGCCACAGCGTGCCGACCATGACACTACGCAAAAAGCGCGAGAGCCAGCTGCGCCGAAGCGTGCAAGGACCGTGGACACCGCAAGTGGACTCGTACTCCGTGGTATCGAGACTTCCGATGTGCACCGCGGTCGTCCGTCCGACGAGCGCTTGCACTCCGGAATGACGAGTCATGGCCTCGGCCATTAGCTCGTTGGCCAATGACTCAGCAGCGAAAGCACGATCAACCGAAACGTTCTCCAGGTCGAACCACAGCGCCAGCGTCGGCAACTCGGGGTCGCCCGCCAAGTCATGTTGAATCAGTGCGCCACCAAAAGAGAAACCATCGCTCGGTCGTCGAGCGAAGAAGTCCTGCACGGCGACCTTTCTCTCTCCCCCTACGCAGCGCTCTCTCTCGAGATCGCCCTTGAGCTTCTGCCAACGCGCTCCCCGACAAAGCCCGCTCACCTTCGCCTTCGATTGGCGCAACCGCGCGCCGGGCTCGGACGGAAACACGACGAGCGAGAGCTCACCGGAGGGCTCGAAGAGTGTGCAAAAGCGCTCGATCATCGGGGCACAGGCGGCGGCCGCAACGCCACGCTCGAGATCCAGCGAAACCAGCGCGAGCAGCACGTGGGTCGGTAGCTGTGGACCGGCCGGCGCTGACTCGGAAGCGCGCAGCGGCTTGCGCGCAGGCGCAAACACTTCGGCGGACATCGTGATGCCGCAGTGACCGTCCGGCGCTGCGAGTGGCACGAAGCCGACCTGAACGGCCCCTGCACCCGGAGCAACGCCAGTCCCGAAGACGTTCACGTGAATGTTCATCGTACTTCGCTGCGTGCG
This sequence comes from Polyangiales bacterium, assembly GCA_038240245.1. Classification (GTDB taxonomy): domain Bacteria; phylum Myxococcota_A; class Polyangia; order Polyangiales; family Polyangiaceae; genus DASWDH01. Next base: position 319 of record JBBSDY010000032.1, on the reverse strand, counting down.
CTTCCACGACTCCGCGAGCTCGACCAGCTTTTGCTGATCCGTGGCCTCCAAATCCAGAGGGTTCACGGTACCGCTTGTTTGTGCAGCAGGCCCGGCCGCGATCACCACATCCGGAAAGGATGCCACGCGAGCCATGGACTCACCGTTCACATCGCTTTCGAATGCCGCGCTCAGCACAGTTTCCTTCTCACCGAGCGATATGACCAGCTGCGCCGAAGTGACCGACAGCACGCCGCGCTCGAGCGCATCGCCCCCCACGACGACCAAGAGCGCACGCGACGAGCCGCCCACGCTTCCAACCGAACCGGCGAACTGCATC
>JBBSDY010000031.1:0-12887 GCA_038240245.1 Polyangiales bacterium | reverse complement strand
CTGGATGCGACCGATCTCCTTGTGATCCGCGGTGACCATGCTCATGGGCAAGGCAGGAAATTCGCTGCGCAGCCGGTACATGTACCCCGCCGAGCGATGCAAGAGAAACCAACCCATCCCGCTCTCTGCAGCGCGGTGCGCGACCTCGGCGAGGGATTCGTCGTCCACCGCCTCGACGATCACCACCGATTCGGACGGATGCGCTCCCACGAAGTCGTCGATCTGCTGCAACTGAATGCGCGCGTTGTTCTCGGCGAACGCGACGGTGATGGGCACCTTCAGCCGGCGCGCCGCGGCGAGTGCCTCCGTTTCTTGCAGCAGCTGGTAGTCGTTCTCGCGGGTAAGCAGAAAAACGCCCGCCGTCTTTTCTTTCATCGATGCCCGGTCAATTGTACGTCGCGGTGAGGCAAGACGGTTGCCATCACCACCGCCATCGTCGTAGATCCCATCCGAGCTCCCCCACCGAGTCTAAACGAAACGCGCCGGAGCTTGCGGATTTCGACATTAATCCACGGAAACCCACATTGCCCTCCAAGCCAGACCGCAGATATGCTCATGCGCTGGTGCGCGGAAGTGGTGCCTTCGAATCGCTACCGTTGACGTCGAATTTTTCGAATCGCTGAGCATGCTTGCATCGCTTGAAAGAAAATTCTTGTCGCGCCACTCTCGCGGCCTCTTCCTAGGGGCTAGCCTCGCGCTTGCCGCTTGCTCCGGGGTGCCCGAGGGCGAGAACGTCGGCAGCGTCAGCACCGCCCTCGGCGAGATCGCGACGGGTCCCCTGGTCAATGGGTTGCCCGCGCGCGTGCTCATCGGCCTGAACGATGGCGGTGGGTCATCGTGGATGCCGAACAGCGGCGTGCCGTGGGACGCGCGCTACCGCTACTTCACGAAGGGCTGGCCCAGCTGGACGGGCGAAGCCGATCTCGCGACGTTCATGAACTCGTCCCGATCGTCGGGCTACATTCCCGCGCTCGCTTACTACCAGCTCAACAGCGAAAACCCCGCCGGCGACGAGACCAAGCTGCTCGCCAAGATCCAGAACCCCGGCACGATGAGCGGGTACTTCAACGATCTACGCACCCTGATGCAGCGGATCAAGGCGTTCGGCGGCCCCGTGCTCGTTCTCATCGAGGCCGACGGCTACGCCTTCCTCGAGCAGCAGTGCGTGGATAACCCGGGCTTGTACGCCGCGGTGAAAGACTCTGGCGTCGGAGAGCTCGCGGGTCTTCCCAATACCGTGGCTGGCTGGGGCCTTGCGTTTCTGGCCATGAAAAAAGCCGTCGGCGCCAACAATGCCCTTCTCGGCCTTCACCTGTCGGCATGGTCGACCGGACCCGATCTCGGTAACGGCGATCCGACGGTGCCGCTGCAAGAAGAGGTCGACGCGGGTTACTGGTTTTTCAGCAAGCTCGGGCTGGCCACCAACTCGACTGGGCTCACTTACGATTTTTTGGTCGCCGATCCCAGCGACCGCGACGCCGATTTCTACAAGCTCACCAAGGCCAACCCCGACCACTGGTGGGACACGAGCGACACCGCTCCGCTCAATACCTCGAGCTTCAACCATTATGCCGAGTGGCTCAGGCTATGGAACGTCAAGAGCGGCAAGCGCTTCGTTCTCTGGCAAATCCCCGAGGGCAACTCCAACCACCTCAACGTCAACAACGGCGGGGGCGCGCGCCAGGGCTACAAGGACAATCGGGCCGAATATTGGCTCGGCAGCGGCACCGCGCACATCAAGAAGTTCGCCGACGCCGGCGTCGTCGCGCTGTTGTTCGGGGCCGGTGCCGGCGGTCAGAGCACGCACACCAACGACACCTTCACCGACAATAAGCTCTTCATCCAGTCACGGGCCGACACCATCCTTCGCAGCGGGCAGCTTGGCATCGCCGCCGGAGTCGCCTGGGTTCCGCCGGTCATCCCGGCAACGCCGCGACCCGTGCCTCCGCCCATTCTCGACGGCTACGATCACCTCTACGAGTTCGAAACCGACAGTCAGAAGTGGACGACCGCGCCCGACGTGATGGACGCGGGCGTCAATGCGGTGAGCAAGATCGAATGGTCCACGGCCAAGGCATTTCGCGGCAAGGGATCGCTCGCCGTCACCTTCACCGGCGTGGCCGGAACGGGAAAGGTCTTCGTCCCTGCCGCCGCCGTTCCCGCGCAAACGCCGGTCGACTTTCACATCTGGGTTCCCCCGGGCAGCCAGCTCGTGTCGGTCGCCGCCTTCGCCTCGCTCAACTCCGTGTGGGTGAGCAAGTGGGTGGGGATCAAAGATCTCACGCCGGGCTCGTGGAAGGCCTTGCAGGTCGTCTCGGGCGACAAGTATTTTCGCTGGGACATCGGCCTCGATTTCACGGTCGGGGCAGGATTTACCGGCCCGATCTACATCGACACCGTCGGCTGGCCCGGCAACATCCCACCCGGCGCCGACGCCGGCTCGTTTCCCGAAGGCGGCATCATCGGCCCCGACGGCGGCCGGATCAATCCCACGACGGGCACGGGAGGCGCCAGCACGACGGGCGGTGGCGTGACGGGCGGTGGCGGTAGCACAGACACCCCGGGAGATGGCACCGATCCCAACGCCGTCGATGAAACCTCCCAGCCGGCCGGCTGTGCGTGCAGCGCGGCGCCGCACAACGACGGCACGGCGCCTGCGGCGACGGCGTTGCTCATGGCCCTTGCGTTTCTGCGCACCCGGATGCGCGTTACGGCGAAAGCACCAGCACGGACAAAGAGCGCGCGGGCATCGCGTAGATAAACGCGTTGTTCGCAGCCGCCGTGAGGGGCACACCGGGCACGAGGCTCGGCGCCGCGGCCGTCAACGTGGTGACCGTGGCTTGGGTCAACGAAGCCGTGTGCGCGACGAGAATTGCCGCGGACTTGACGGCCGCCTCTTTGTTGATGGCCACCACGACGACGCGGTTGGGATCGGTCGAATCGACGCTCGCAAAGATCGATGTGGCCTCGACATCGCTCGTCGATGCGTCGATCGACGTATCACCGAAGCGCGCGCCCTTGCCGTCGAAGTTGCGAAACGCGCGAAACGCGGCCCACGTGTAGGGGCCGGCGTTGAGCGGCCAGTTGGCCGCTGCGCCGAGACCGCTCTTGCCGAACGTGCCCAGGGCGTCAGCGGTCGCCAGCGCGCCGCTGATGTCCGCTCCTCCTCCATACGTCCACTCGCTGATCGACAACCCGGTGTTGGGATAGTGAACGCGGATCTTCTCGAGCATGCGCGGGATCAGCGCGATGGGGACGCTTCCGAGGGCGCCCTTCTCGGCAGTGATGTACGTGTCCTCGACGTAGGTTGGGTCCCAGAGGGATCGCGGAGCCTGCAAGCGAGCCTCGACCACGGGAGCCGTCGTTACCGCCGAGGTAACGCGCGTCTTGCCGGAGCGAATCTCCGAGTACCAGTGCAGATCGAGGTAGTCGACGAGCCGCCGGTGGTAGAAGCACTCGGCCTGCAGCATCTTGTCCAGGTAGTAGTTGACGAAGTCGCCCTTCTCGGCGGCGTCGGGCGCGCCTTGCAGCGTGGTGTACCCCGTCCACCCAAAGCTAACGAACCCGAAGACCTTGGCCTCGGGCCAAACGTTCTTGATGGCCAGCGCAAAATCGATGTCACGAGCGACGAGCTCGTCGTACGTCACCTTGCTGGGATGCACCTCGGGGTGGGTGGTCGCCCAAAGATCGGGCTCGTTGTCGAGCGAGAAGGCCACCGATCCACCGGCGATGCCCTTGACCCAGCTCACGAACTCGTCCTGGTACACGAACGGATCGTTGGGATCAGGCATGGCTGAAAACGGCGCCTCCTTGGTGGGCAGGTTCTGCCGAAAGCGGGTGGTCAGGTAGTCCGGCGTCGTGCGCACGTCGCCGCCGGCGTTCTTGTCGGCTGCCAGGTAGTTGACGATGGGAATGGTGACGAGAGGCACCGCGTGGCTGATGATCGCGGTGCGGAGCATGCTGTAGACGGCGATGCCGGGCGAGTCCCCGTGCGAGAGGTTGTCGTCGTTCTGGTATCTGTAATCCTTGCCCGCGTTCGAGGCGCCCGTCTCCCAGTTGAACGCCGTCCACCGATTGCCGCCCGATCGCAAGAGGCCCATGCCATTGCCCGCGAAGTTCGACGCGTCGTTCGTTCCGTAGATGAGTGGGGAGATGGGATGCACACCCCGATCGGCGCGAATGGTAAAGGTGATATCGGCAGGGCCAGGATCGCCGGGCTCGATGACCTCCGCGGCCAGCGTGCCCGCCTCGTCCTCGGCTTCGTCGACGACCGATGCGTCGCTGCTCGCAGCATCGTCGTCCCCGGCCTCGGTGAACGGTTCATCGGCTGCGCCGGCATCCGCGGGCCGGGGCTCGTCGATGGATCCCGTGTCGGTCTCCGTCGGCTCGTCGGCCATTGCGGCATCCGAAACGCAGCTCGGCAAGGCGCCCGGCTGGTAATGCCGGGGGGTACCAGCTTCGGCAGGATCGTCGCGGGTGGCGGCAGCGTCGGCGTCGGGCTTGCCGGCAACGTCGGGCGTCTCTTCTTGCTGCGCTCGATCTTTCCCGCACGCCGCACAGGCGAATGCTGCGAACAGGGCGAGCCGGCGCACGCCCATGTCGAGAAAGCGAAGACTCATAAGCCACTTACCGATACACCCTGCCACCCCAACGTCAAGCCGGTGACCCGTGGACGCTACGCGCCCAGGGGCAGTAGCCTGGAGCCGTCACGGCCATGCGATTCAAGCACGACAGACCGCCCCATCCAGCGATCGCGGCCATCGTCCTGCTGCTCATCACCGCGATCTCGTCGGCCCAAGCTGCGGCCCTGCAGCTCACCTGGCACGCTTCCGAAGGATGCCCTTCGGGTGCCGAGGTCGAGGCGCAAGTCAGCGCGCTGCTCGGTGATCGAGAAGTGCCACCTTCGCGGCACCTCATCGCCGTGACGACCGTGGAGCGAACGGAGCGCGGCTCGTGGACCGTTCGACTGGAAACCAACATCGACGGCGCAACGGGGCAACGTAACTTCGAGGGTGATTCGTGCAAGACCGTCGCCTCGACCACCGCCTTGATTCTGGCGTTCGCGCTCGATCCCGACGCCGCCGGGCGACCGACCGAGCGCCGTTCGAGCCCCGCTCCCACCGACGCGAGACCTTCCCCGGCTCGCGAGACGACGCCACTCGCCAAGACCGCCGAGCCGGCTCGGTTTCGCGCGCATGCGGCATTGCAGCTCGTGGCGCTCTCGGGGATCGTCCCGAAGCCTGCGCTGGGTGCACGCGTCCTCGCGGGCCTGCGCGGTCGCTCCGTGGGCGCGGAAATCATGGGGGAGGTTTCCGACGAACGGGACAAGGTGATCGATCGCACGAACGTGGGCGGATCGTTCCGTCTGCTGGCGATTGGCGGCCGAATCTTTTGGGAGCCTTTCCACGACGCGTGGACCTTGAGGCTCGCTGCAGGCTGCGACATCGAGCAGGTGACCGCCCGGGGACTCGGCGTTTCGCACCCCTTCAGCGGCTCGGCCACCATGCCCGCGGCTCTGCTGGCCGAGCAGCTCGGCTGGCCCGTCACCCGTCACCTCGCTTTTCACATCGAGGGCGATGTGACGGCCCGCGCCGATCGCGCCCGGTTCGTGCTGTCCCCCGAAGGCAGCGTGTTCGAGGTGCCGGTGCTGAGCCTCGCGGGTGCGACCGGCGTCGAGGTAACCTTCTGAGATCGCGCAATATTGCACCCACAGCACAAAGAGATCACGGACCGGGCTCGTTGCGGCCACTCATCATAGGATCGCCGAAGGTTCTATGATTTCATGAGTCCAATGTCCTCGACCGCCGACGACCTCGGCAAACGCGCGACAGCCGAAGGATGGCCCGAGCCGGTCAGCGTCAAGGACATCTACGAGCGCTACGGAGACTTCGTTTGGCGCAACCTTCGCCGCCTCGGGATCCCCGAAGAGGCGACCGACGACGCGATGCAAGACGTGTTTCTGGTCGTTCATCGTCGACTCTCGGATTTCGAGGCGCGTTCGTCGGTCAAGACATGGCTCTTCGGTATCGTTCTTCGGGTGGCGCACACCCACTTGCGCACGGCTCGTCGCCGGCGCGTGCACGTCGACGATCTCGCGGGCAAAAGCGAAGTCGAATCGGTGGCGACCAGCGACAGCGAAAGCCCGGCCGAGGTCGCCGCTCGCCGCGAGGCGTCGCTCTTGCTTCACCGACTGTTGGGCGAGCTCGACGACGAGAAGCGGGCGATTCTGATCCTGGTCGAGCTCGAGCAAATGTCGGTCCCCGACGCGGCCGAAGCCATGAGCATGAATCTCAACACCGCCTACTCGCGGCTACGGGCCGCGCGTCACGCCTTTCAAGACGCGGTCACGCGTCATCGCACGATGTACGGGAGCAACTCGCCATGAATGGACTCGACACCCACGCACGCGCCATCCTGGACGCCGGCCGACACGCCGACGATCCGACCACCCGCCAGAGGCAACGATCGGCGCGCGCGATGGCGGTCCGCTTCGGATTCGGGACAGCCGCCCTCACCACCGCAACCAGTGGGTGGGCAGTCCTGGCCACCGCCAAGGTGCTCGTCCCCACCATGCTGTTGGTGGCCAGCGGCGCGGGGGGCGCGGTGTGGTTCGAATCGAAGCGACCTTCGGCGACAGCATCGACCTTCGTCGCCGCGCCGCAGGCAATCTCCAACTCGTCGGCGCCCCCCGCCCCCGGCGTGGATTCGCCCCTGGTCAAGGACGAGCCCGCCGAAGTAGCCAATGATTCGACGCTTGCGCCACACGGCCCGGGCAAGCCAGCGCGGCCCAGGGAGTCTGCCGTCGCGACGTCGAACCATCTGCAAGAAGAGACGGCGCTGCTTGCCGAGGTGAATGGCGCGCTTGGCTCGGGGCAGCTCCGCGGCGCGCTCGATCTCCTGGACACCTACGATCACCGTTATCCCAACGGCGTTCTACGCGAAGAAAGCGCGGCGACCCGCGTGGTCGTCCTCTGCCAGCTCGAGCACGGCCCGCACGCGTCGGCGCTCGCCCGGCGCTTCTTGACGCAGCATGCCTCGTCGCCTCTCGTGCCCCGTGTCCAGCGAGCCTGCGCCGGCCAGATCCCTTGACGGCGCGAGGGCGATTCGCCCTTCTTTTGGCGGGGCTTTGGTTCTCGTCGGGCTGCCGCTCTGGTATGCGTGACGTGGCGATCGGAACCGACGAACGACCCGTCTACTATGTATCGCCGACCGGATCCGACGCCAACGCCGGCACGCGCGCGCTGCCGTGGCTCACGTTGCCCACGGCGGTCGCCCGACTGAAGCCCGGCGACACGCTCGTCTTGCTCGATGGTCGATACCGCCAGAGCAACACTCTTCTGCTCGACATTCGCTGCGGCGTCAACGCCATGAGCGGGACGGCGACGCTCCCCATCACCATCAAGGCCGACCATGAGCGCATGCCCTTTCTGAAGAGCGACGGCACCGCGCCTCCGATCTACCTCGAGGACTGCGCCTACTGGACCCTCGAAGGCCTGCACGCCGAGAGCCTGGATGTCGATAGCGACGCCGTCGTGTCGGACGGGCGCCCACGCGAAGGGGCGCACACCGGCTCGGTCGTCGTGCTCGACGGTCATTGCGATCACATCGTCTTGCGTCGCTTGATTGCGGCTTATCCCAACCGCTTCAAGCACTCCCACGTCATCCGCGTCGGTGACGGCAGCGCGCACGTTCTGGCCGAAGAATGCGAGGTCTACAATTTTCACCACAATGGCATCGAGGTCTGGCGCTCCACCGCTGTGACACTGCGTCGCAATTACATCCATGCCCGCAGCCAGGACAGTCCCGCGTGGCCGTCGGATTTCCCCGGCGAGGGCGACGTGGGCATCCTCGTCGAAGAATCGAAATCGACGTTGCTCGAAAACAACATCGCCGCCGGTGTTCATCAGGGCGTTTTCATCGGCGCGCGTCTGGAAAGGTTGGTTCCCACCACGTTTTTGGACGCGCCCGCCGATCCGGGGGACAACCGGCTGCTCGGCAACATCATGCTGCCTAGTGGCGAGGGCTATGTTTTGCAGAGCCGTTGCACCAGCCTGCCGACCTGTGATCAGGCCCACACCGTCGCACGCACCGAGCTCACCCACGACATCGCTGTCGGTGGAACGAACGGTCTCTACTCCGCCGGCGCCATCGACACGCGCGTGACCGGCTTCGGCGCCATCGGCGCCGCTTCGGGCGTGACGCTGGAGCGTACACCCGACAACCTCGCGCTCTCGCCAACATCGACGGTAGCTAGCTCGCTTGCCCTGGGCTTCGCCCTTCACGGGTTCGCGTCGACGGACGAATCGAGCTGGAGCTTCGATCACTGCAGCGCCTTTGGCTCCATGGGCGTGGGTTTCTCTCCCGATGACGCTCACGTCACGAGCCCGGTGCGCGGCGATCCCGCGATGGGCGAATGCACGGTCTACGTTCCATCGGACAGTCCACTGCGCGCAGCATCACCCGACGGCTCCGACATCGGCCCCAGCGTCGTCGATCGCTACGAAGATGGCGAGCTCACCAAGACGCGCCTCTGGGACGAGCAAACAGGCGCGTTCCCGTGTGGCGCCGTCGTTACAGGGCTGAACGACGATCCCACGACGAGCTGCAGAGGAGCGCACCAAGTCCTACACGTGGGCAGCCCGAAATGTCCCCTTCGTTAGTGATCGAGCACCGCGTTTCTGCAAGAATCAAAGGAATCCGAGAGCGCTGTCCGAATGCGTTGAGACAGCAACTTTTCACGGTCCCGCGATCAGCGCGACGAAAGGCTCCGACAAGATGGAAGCGAGCCGAGCCGGCAACTCACTCTTCATGGTCACCCGTTTCTGCTCCCTGGCAGCGTTGACGGTCGCCGGTGTTTTGATCGCCGGGTGCTCGGGCGTCATCGGCAGCAGCTCGGCCGGGCAAGGCTCCAACCCCAACGGCGGAGCAACGGCGTCGACGGGCGGGACCGGATCGGCCACGGTCGGCAAATCAGGCGTGACACTCACCTGCACCTCATCGGACGTGAACGTGAGCGCAACGCCGATGCGCCGGCTGACGCGGCAAGAATATGCCGCGGCCGCGCGCGACCTGCTCGGGCTCGCCGCCGTCGCCACCGACCAGATTCCCACCGACGAGAAAGACGGGCCGTTCTACAGCAACTCGGTCTCCACGATCACCGACCTGTGGACCGAGCAGTACATGGACAGCGCAGAGAGCCTCGCCCAGGCCGCGGTCGCCAAGGTCGACACGCTGGTCGGCTGCAATCGCGCGGCGATGGGAGACGCCGCGTGTGCCGGGCAGTTCATCGATCGCTTTGGCACCAAGACCTACCGTCGCCCGCTGTCGGCCGACGAAAAGACCCGCTACACCGGTCTGTTCGCGTCGTACGCCGCCACCGATGGATTCGCAACGGGGATCCGCATGGTCGTGCAAACCATGCTGCAGTCGCCGCACTTTCTCTACCACGTCGAGTTCAACTCGCCCGCGCCGAGCACGCCCAGCCAGGTGCTGCCGCTCGGACCGTACGAGATCGCGGCGCGCCTTTCGTTCTTCGCGTGGGGGTCGATCCCCGACGATGCGCTTCTCGCCGAGGCCGCGGGCGGAGGGCTCGCCGACGGCGCGGCCGTGCAAAAGCAGGCCGAGCGACTGCTCGCCGACCCGCGAGCCAGGGACACCATCGGCGCGTTTCATCTGCAGTGGCTGGGAATGGATGATGGCGATGTCACCAAGGACGCGGCCCGGTTTCCGTCGTTCACGCCAGCCTTGAGCCAGGCCATGCGCGATGAGACGACCGCTTTCGCCGACTACGTGTTTCGCCAGGGAGGCGGCAAGCTCGACACGCTTTTGACCGCGCCCTTCTCGGTGATCACCGCGCCGCTGTTCGATCTCTACGGCGCCAAGCAACCGGCGGCCGGCATGGCCGGTCTCGTTCAGCTCGATCCCTCGCAACGCTCGGGCATTCTCACCCAGGCCAATTTCCTCACCGCCCACGCGCACCCGAATCAGACGTCGCCCGTCTCGCGCGGTGTCGTCATCCGTCGCAATGTCCTCTGCCAGGCGCTGCCCGATCCGCCCCCCAACGTGAACAACGCCGCGCCCGATCCTTCCCCCACCGCAACCACCCGCGAGCGGTTCAAGGCGCACGAGGCCAGCGTATCGTGCGGCATTTGCCACAAGCTCATCGACGGCATCGGTTTCGGCTTCGAGAACTACGACGCCATCGGCGCGTATCGCACGACCGAAAACAGCATTCCCATCGACGCCTCGGGGCAAGTCTCCGCCACCGTCGACATCGACGGTACCTTCAACGGCGCCATCGAGCTGACCAAGAAGCTCGCGGGCAGCAGCGAGGTGCGCGAGTGCATGGCCAAGCAATGGTTCCGCTTCGCCCTCGGGCGGGCCGAGGCCGACAACGATAACTGCTCGGTCAAGGCAGCCTACGATGCATTTCAGGCTTCGCAATACGATCTGCCCAAGCTGCTGACGGCCATCGTGACCACCGATTCGTTTCGTTACCGCCGCCCGGGTGTAGAATGAAAGATCCGACCATGAGAACGACCGGTCACCCCTTCAATCCGCGCAACTCGCGTCGCGCTTTTCTGCGGGGGCTCGGGGTGGCTGCCGGGCTGTCGCCCTTCGTTCCGCTGCTCAACGCCAGCGCGCAAGAGAATGTCTTCCCCAAGCGGCTCGTTCTTTTCTACACACCGCACGGCACCATCCTCGACGCGTGGAAGCCCACCGGAACCGAGACCAACTTCACCTTTGGCCGTATTCTGGCCCCCCTCGAGAAGCACAAGAGCAAGCTCGTGGTTCTCAATGGCCTCGCCATCCCCGACAAGGGCGTCGGCGCGCCGCACACCAAGGGTCCCTCCCTGCTGTGGTCGGGATCCACGCTCCTCGACGACGGCACGTTCATCCGCAGCGACGGCTCGGGTGGGCCGACCTACGGCTGGAACAGCGCGCCGTCGGTCGATCAGACCATCGCCAACGTCGTCGGCACCAAAACCGCCTACAAAACGCTCGAATTTGGGCTGCGTTGCGGCGGAAGCAACCCGGCGAGCCGCATGATCTACACCGGACCCAAGCAGCCCTTGCCTCCGCGCGACGATCCCTACGCGGCCTTCGCGCAGCTCTTCGCGAACCTGCCCAACGCGGGCGGCAAGCCCATGCTCGACAAGCTGACCGCGCAGCGCAAGAGCAGCATCGACATCGTCAAGTCCGAGCTCGACAGCCTTCGTCCGCGTGCCTCGGCGGCCGATCGCGAGAAGATCGATGCGCACCTCACCTCGTTGCGAAGCATCGAGACGCGGCTCACCGCGCAGATCGGCGCCGCTTGCAACGCGCCCATGCTGGGCACCAAGCTCGACTCGAAAGCGACTGCCAACACGCCCACCATTTTCGATCGAGGAATCGACGTCATGGTGGCCTCGCTGGCCTGCGATCTCACGCGGGTGACGAGCTTTCAGTACCGGGTCGGCGACAACGACGGCACCGTGTACACCTGGCTCAATGCCCCCGAGCACCACATCACCACCCACTCCGGCGACAGCGACACCGCGGCGCGGGAATACATGCTCCAGATCTACTCGTGGTACAGCGAGCGATTTTCCTACTTGCTCGATCGCCTCGACGCCATCCCCGAGGGCAACGGCACCATGCTCGACAATACGCTCGTCGTGTGGGGCAGCGAGATCGGCAAGGGCAACACGCATTCTTACCAGAACGTGCCGTTCATCCTGGCCGGCGGTCTTTCGGGATCCATCAAAACCGGGCGCTTCTTGAACTTCCCAAGCGGCACGATGCATAACCGTCTGCTCGTCTCGATGTGCAACCTGATGGGTCTCCCCGACATCCAGACCGTCGGAAACACGGACACCGGCACCGGCCCCCTACCCGACCTGGTGTGACGTCGTTCGAGGTGAGCCTTTGGTCAGAGGTGAAGCGCGGCTTCACTCGGGAGCGTGTGGATCGGTACGCGACAATTCCTCTTCGATGGCCGCGAACGTCGGGCCCACGAGCCGCGCCACTTCGCGCACGCGCTCGGGTGTGATGCCGTATTTTTTGGCGATGTAGTTGACCTCGTCGTCATCGTCGAGGTCAATGGCGGGCACTTCACGATCCAGCGGGTTGGCGATGACCATGGCCAGCTAGCAGCAAGCGGCATACCTCGCCCGCGCGGGTAGGACCTGCACAGAGGCTGCAAGTCTTGTCAAAATGGTCCCCCGCCGGCTTGACGCGCCTGGCAAGACAGAGCAGCGTGGTCCGCAAGGCGAAAAACGCTTCGAGGCACGATTCATGAGCGAGCTGGACTTGAGAGACTACTTTGCCGGCAAGGCAATCGAGGGGATGCTGCATAGAAACTCGATTCCACGAAACTTGCCCGATACGCATGACATCCGACGTTCGACCCTGGACGAGATTGCGGTGGACGCATACGCGATCGCCGATGCCCTCCTCGTTCAGAGGACGGTTCCCGTCTCGTCGGTCCGCCAGTTGAGGCAAGTGGTGCCCGGCCGTGGTGCGGCCCCCGCGACGCTGGGCAGCACCGATGAGGACAAGCACCCGCCGAAGTGAAGCGGTCATGCGGGCAGCGCATGGCTGGTATGCCCGACATCGATTGGTCTGCGATCCACCTCGAGACTACTATCTGACGCTCCTTATCTAGGGGCTCGATCGGATCCGGCAGAGGCTGGACCGCGAGGGCGCAGATGCCAACTGGAGGCTCGTGATGTACCCCGACGAAGGCCGTTTCGAAGGCGGCACAATGAGGTACGGCGTATCGCTGGCCGCTGCCCGCGTTCTCGTCGTCGACGACGCTGACGACTACGCCACGATCCTGGCCGACGTGCTCAAACCGCACGGAATCGAGGTTATCCCCGCCGCCTCGGTCGAACAAGCGATGACGT
>JBBSDY010000030.1:0-13002 GCA_038240245.1 Polyangiales bacterium | reverse complement strand
GTATCCCATCACGCTGGTCAGCGGCTGATTGAGCTCGTGGGCCGCTGCGCCAGCGAGCTCGGCGATGATCGCCTGCTTCTCGCGGGTGCGCAGCTCTTGTTGCGCGGCGGCGAGTCGCTCCTGCATCTGCAGACGTTCGCGCAGGTCGGTGAAGAGGCCGACCGATGCGACCGGCTTGCCGTCGTCGTAGATGAGGGCCGCAGACAGCGAGACGGGAACGCGCTCGCCGGCCTTGCCCAACATGTCGCATCGATAATCCTCGAGCCTGCCGATCCCCCCGAACATTTCTGATTTGATGAGACGCATCACTTCCCTGGCGACCCCCGGGGGATACAAACTCGAAACCTGGATCTTTCCAACGACTTCTTCCTGTGAATATCCGTAGCAACGTTCGGCGGCGCGGTTGAACAGGAGCACGCGCCCGCGCGTGTCGGCTGCCACGATGGCATCGACCGAGCTGTCGATCACGCGCTCGAGGAATTCCTTGGTCTGCTTGAGCTCGGCCTCGGTGGCGCGCTCCTGGGTGACGTCACGAAAGGTAAAGAGGATGGCGTTCTCTTCGCGGAGCACCGAGCTGGTATTGACGCTGAGCAATCCCGACGCGCCGTCATTGCGCTTGATGCGGATGTCGACTCCCTGCGGATAGATGCCCTTCTGAAAGCCGAATAAAATGGCCTGGGCGCGCTCCATCTCTTCTTCGGCGAACAGATCAGCGAGCTTTTTTCCGATGAGGTCGTTCTCACCGTGTCCGGTGATCTCGCGGGCGCGCGGGTTGGAGAAAAGAAGCTTTCCTTCGCTGTCGACGACGACGATGCCATCGGCGGCACTTTCGAAGAAGTCGGCATAGCGCTGCAGTGTCTTGAGTCGCCTTTCGGCCTCGAAACGCGCGAACGTGATCTGCTGCGTCTGGTCGCGCAGGCTCTGCAAGATGCGGGCATTGCGCAGTGCGATGGCGGTGGCGTTGGCGATCGTGCGGTACAGAGACAGCTCGTGCGATCCGAAAGCGAGCATGCGGCGGGCGCGCAAGAAGAGCACCCCCATCGGCTTGCCTTCGAACAGGATCGGCAGAAGCGCGAGGGAGCTGAAACCGGCAGGGGGCAAACCCTTGCGCACCACCTCGAGCAAGGGATGGGTGCGCGTATCGCGGATGACGAGGGGCTCACCCGACGCCATGACCTCTCGGATCTCGGGGTATTGATTGAGGTCGATGGGCAGATCGCGCAGGTGCTCGTCGTCGCTCGCTGCCACGACGTATCCCACGTCGCCTTCGTCGCGCACCAGCACGATGCTGCAACGCTCGACCTTGGCCACCTCGGCGATCCGGCGAACGACGGTGAAGAGGATGTCGCGAAAGTCGAGGCTGGACGACAGCGCCTGGGTGAGCTCGAGGACGACCTGTGCGTCGCGCTCGCGACGCTCGAGGGCGTCGGTGTACTCGCTGATGCGGAGCTGGCCGCGGATCCTGGCGATGAGCTCGGCGGACCGAAACGGCTTTCGGACGAAGTCGTCGGCGCCCGACGCAAACGCGCGGGTGACCTCGTCCTCGCCGTCGAGGCTGGTCATGACGACCACCGGTATATCGCGAAGAGCAGGGCGGGCCCGGATCCCGCGCAGCACGGCGTAACCGTCGGGATCGGGCATCACCAGGTCGAGGAGCACCAGCGACGGAAGCTGCCGAGACAGCCATTGGAGCGCTTCGGCGCCGGACGAGGCTTCGACATTCTCGAGATCGGCGGCGGCGAGTGCGTCGCAAAGCACGCGGCGCGTCGCACCGTCGTCGTCGACTACCAGGACGGGCGCAACCTTGGCCACGTTGCCGAGAATAGCGCCGATCGCCATGATTAGAAAAGGGAACCTTGGGGTTCGCCGGCAGCCGGGTCGCGCGGCGGCTCGCGCGGAGGGATACCTAAGTGCAGGTAAGCTTTGCGGGTGGCGACCCGCCCCCGGGGGGTTCGCCCGAGCATCCCGTTTTGCAGTAGGTACGGCTCGTAGACGTCCTCGATGGTGTCGCGGGGCTCGGACAGCGCAGCGGCCAGGGTTTCGACGCCCACCGGCCCCCCCTCGTAGGTGTCGATGATGACCCGCAGGAGCCTGCGGTCCATCTCGTCGAGGCCGGCGGCGTCGATCTCGAGCCTTTCGCTGGTGAGCTGGGCGATGGCGAGGTCGATCTTGCCGGTGCCCTTGATCTGGGCGAAGTCGCGAGCCCGCCGCAAGAGGCGGTTGGCGACGCGCGGCGTGCCTCGTGATCGCTGAGCGAGCTCGCCCGCCCCCGCGTCGTCGATGGGGATCTCGAGCATGCGGGCGCTGCGCAGCACGATCTTGGCAAGATCGGAGACCGGATAGAAATCGAGCCGCATCACGTAACCAAAACGAGAGAGCAGGGGTGACGTAAGCAGGCCCGTGCGGGTCGTTGCACCCACGAGCGTGAAGGGAACGATGGGCATCTCGTACGTCGCCGCGTAGGGTCCGTCGCCGGTGGTGATGTCCATCTTGAAGTCTTCGATGGCCGGATAGAGGCTCTCTTCGACGGTGGGCGACAGGCGATGGATCTCGTCGATGAAGAGCACGTCGTTCGCCTGGAGTTTGGTCATCAGGCCCGCGAGCGCGCCCTTGTGCTCGATGGCCGGTCCCGACGTGGTGTGGGCGACCACGCCCATCTCGCGGGCGATGATGTGCGCCAGCGTCGTCTTGCCCAGCCCGGGCGGCCCGCAGAAAAGAACGTGGTCGAGAGGCTCTCCGCGCCGGCGGGCGGCCTCGATGAAGACGCGCAGGTTGTCCTTGTGGCGGTCTTGCCCGATGTACTCGTCGAGCGTCGCAGGACGAAAGAGCCGGTCGAAGCGGGCGTCGTCACCCTGCTCTCTGCCCGCCAGAACACGCTCTTCCTGCGGGGAGAGGCTCTCGACGCGGACTGATTTCTTCATGGGAACGATCGGACAGCTCTCCTACTACCACTCCTCTCACCGGGGCACCAACATCTAGACGGCATCCAAGCGTCCCTGTCGGCTGCCACAGCACACACTCTTTCTCTGAATTCCTTTCAAGCGACGGGCAGGCTGACCTCGAAAAGGGGGGTGCCGCGGTCGGTTCGTTTGACCTTGAGGGTTCCATGGTGCAGCTCGACGAGCGAACGCGCGCGCCCGAGACCGCGGGCGCGCGCGCCATAGCGCCTGCGGCCTGCGGCCCACGGATCGGGCGAGAGGAGGCGCTCGAGCTCCTCGGGAGGAATCGAATTTTGCGGAGCCTCGATTTCGATGGCCACGCTCTTTTCTCCCGCGCGGCTCTGCCGCTGGCGGACCTTCAGGTCGATGGGACGCACCGTCCCATCGGGCGACAGAACGGGCTCTCCAGAGCGAGCCGAGTACCAGATGATCGCCGAAATGGCCTGCGCGAGGCGGTTTTCGTCCCCCCAAAAATGGGGCAAGCCGTCCTCCATGTGGACGTCGAACTCGAGGGGGCGCGCCGCGGCCAGCAGGCGACCTCGGCGCAGTGCCTCGGCGATCACCGCGCCCAGGGTCACCTCGGCTCCTGCGAGGACCATTCTACCCGCTTCGACCTTGGCCATGTCGAGGATGGTCTCGATGAGCGCAAGAAGCTCGCGCCCGCTCTGCTCGATGAAGCCGAGGCTCTCGCGCTGCGCCGCGGAGAGGGGCTTTTGGCGCACGAGGGTCGCAAAGCCCAGGATGGAATTGAGCGGGCTGCGAAGGTCGTGGCTCACGCTGGCGAAGAGAAGCGACCGCAGTCTTCGCGCAGCATCGCGCGCCTCGATGGCGCGCTCCTGGGCTCGAGCGAATACGCGAAAGCGCGCGGCCAGCGTATCGATGGCGAGATTGAGGGCGGTGACCTGCGCATAGCGAGCAGGGACGCCCGCCGGCTCGTCGCCGCGCAGCACCTCCTCGGTGCCGAGAAGCCTCACACGTCGAGTTGCCTGGGCGAGATCGCGCGAAAGCGAGCGTCCAAGGGCCAGGCCGAGGGCCGCAGCCAGACCCACCGCGAGCGCGGCAATCGCGACGTCAGCAGTGGTCACCGGGCTGATCGCGCTAAGCTCGAAGCGAATGTTCGCCGCGCCTTCTTCGAGCGGCGTGGTCAGCGAAACGCGACCATCGTCGCCTCGTTCGATCGCGAACTTGAGCGGTTCTCGCTCGGGGCGCAATACGAAGCCCAGGCTGCGCGCGGCCTCGATGGCCTCGGCGCGGCCCGCCTCGTCCACTGCGCCCGGTGACGCCTCGAGCGCGACGCGCGCGACGATTTCGGCCGTTTGCTCGCGGCTGTGCGAGTCGAATTTTCGCACGTGCGCGTGGGCGACGAGCGACGCTCCGACGGCCACGAAGCCGACCGGTGTCGCGATGGCGATGAGGAGGCGCCACACCAGTCGTCTTTTCGCGCTCTCGGTGGCTTCGGCCTGCTCGAGCAGCTCGGCCATCGCGTCGGGATCGGCGAGCTCGAGCGCGTGGGAGACGGCCGCGCGCACGGCGACATAGAGCGGGAGCGCCGCGGCGGCCACGATGATGAGCCCGAGAAGCGCGAGGCTAAAGGCCGTGTTGAAGTCGAGCAGCGCCGGTCGAAACGGCGGCAGCATGAAGAGCGCGACGGCGCTGGCCACCAATGCCACGAACACCGTGGCGACGTAGGCAGGGAGCGACGAGAGGCGAGCCACGTCGTCCGGCTCGATGGCCCGGGAACCGAGCGCGAGCGCGCGCAGGACGAACCGATCCTTGCGCAGCCGGATCCAGGTGAGCGCATAGCCGGCCGCACCGATCGGTCCCAGCATCATCAGTGCGAACTTGCCAGAAGTGCGGGCGATCTCGTCGTCGAGCAGCAGAAGCTCCGGCCCGAACGCCGTCAGCGTTCCGAACAACATCACGCCGAGCAACACCTGAGCGCCTATGACGCGTGTCGGAAGGCGAATCGCAGCCGTGCTCATTCGACCTCGTGGGCGAAGGCTGGAAGCTTGAAGGTGAATCGAGAGCCCTGACCCACTACGCTCCGGAGCTCGATCTGGCCGGCGTGCATGGCAACCAGGCGTCGCGCGATGGCGAGCCCGAGCCCCGTTCCTTTGCGACGGGCGGCGGCATCGCCCGTCTGTCCGTACTCTTCGAAGATCGCGGCGCGCGCTGCCGGAGCGATGCCGGGCCCGGTGTCGATGGTGTGCACGACCACCTCGCCGCCGCCGTGATCCTCGACGATGACCCGCACGCCCCCGTGGGTGGTGAATTTGACGGCGTTGCCCACGATGTTGCTGAGCACCTGACGAAGGCGTCGTGGATCGGCGTCGGCGATGGCCCCGCGCAGCCCCTCGAGCTCGAGCCTGAGGCTCTTGACTGCAGCGAGCGGGCGCTGCTCGCGCACGACCTCCTCGGCGATCGCGTAGACGTCGACCGCCTCACGCGTCAATTTGAGGCCGCCCGACTCGAGCGCCGAGAGCTCGAGGATGTCGTCGATGAGCGATCGCAGGTGCGCCGCGCTGGTGCGAATGACGCCAACGTCCTCGCGGGTGGCGTCATCGAGGGGGCCATCGACCTCGCTGAGCAAGACATCGGCGAAACCGAGGATGCCGTTGAGAGGAGTGCGCAGCTCGTGGCTCAAGGCCGCGAGGAAGCCGGAGCGTTCACCGTCGAGCGCGGAGGCGAACGTGAGGTCTTGATGGTACGACCGTTCGGCGGCGGTGAATCGGTCGACCAGGAGGTTGAAGGCCGAGGTGAGAATTCCCACCTGGTCGAGCGCACGCACCGGAATGGCCGCCCCGGCGGGACCCGCCTCGGGAGCGCCCATCGCGGCGATGCAGTAGCGGACGAACTTGACGTCGTCACGCACGTCCTTGGCGAAGACGTAGCCGACGAATCCTGCCGCGCCGACCAGAAGCACGGTGAGCATGGCCACCGCGCGTAAAAGGCCTCGCGCCTCGGGCGGAGTCGATGGTGCGGGAACCATGGCGATCACCGTGAGCTGTTCGAGCGGCGGACCGAGCGGCGCCACCGCAAATCGGGTCCGGCCGAGCAACGGCATGTCGACGGCACCGATTCCTGCGAGCATGCAACGCACGAGCTCGCCGCGCGGAGGCCGGTCCACCGACGCGTCCTCGACGATTTCACCCTGGTGATCGATGAGCAGAATGTCGGCGTACGTCCCGCGGCCGGCGCCTTCGACGACTTCTTTGCGGTCCTCGCTTCCGGTCACGCGCAGGCGCGCGGCGAGCGTGGTGGCGATGGAGATCGCCCGCAGCGAAGAGGCCTGGTCGCTCGCCCGCCTGAGCTCTCCGACGCCCACCAGCGCCACCGCGATGGCGACGGCCACGCCCACGACCACGACCAGAGCCGGCGTCACGGGCAACAGCGGCAAGCCGTCCTTCATCCACCGCGGGCGGGGCATCGGCACCCGTCGAGCTTACTAGCTATCGCTTGGCCATGTAGATCTCGTAGCCACGCATCGTCCCGCGGTTGGACGAGAGGTAAAGACGGCAGCCATCCGGCGAAATCCAACCCACGTCATCCGTGGCGGCGCTGTTGACCTCGGTCACGTTCACCGGGAGATCGAAGACCGCGGTCGCGCTCGAGCGGCGCGCCACCCAAACATCGGCTTTTCCCTGCGCGCTGCCATCGATCTGCGACGACGAGAAATAGATGGTGCGCTTGTCGCTCGTCAGCACGGGCCACATGTCATCGCCGGCGCTGTCGAGCTCGGCGACGGGAACTGGAGGACCGAATCCTACCCCGGCTCGCACCGAGCGGCGAAGGTGAAGAGCGCTGTCGAACCCTGCCTTGCGGTAAGCAAACCAGAGCTCTCCGTCGGACGCGAAAAAAGGATGAACCTCGGAACCAGCCGAGTTGACATCCGGTACGGGCGAAGCCGAGATGAACGCAACCCCTGCGCTCGCACGGTCGGCCCAATAGAGATCGAACTCGCCCGATCCGGTGATGCGATCGGACGAGAAGAGCAGGGTACGATCGTCGGTGCCGATCATCGGATCGGCATCGCTCGCCGTCGAGTTGATGAGCAGCGCGATCCCCGCATCGAAAATCGACGTCGCGGTCGGCCGGGTCGCCATGTAGACGTGCATCGGTCCCGTGAAATTGCCGGCCAGTCGTCGTGCGAAGTAGAGGGTACGCTCGTCGGCCGAGAGACGAGGCGAGAATTCGTCGTCGATGGTGTTGACGCCGCCCATGACCAGCATCGGTGCACCGAACATGGCGGTGGGACTGCACGTCGTCGTCGCCACCGTCGTGATGGTCCTCGAGCGGCATGCCGTCGTTCGTGGAGGAAGCCGGGTCCGCGTCGTTTCGATTCGTCCCCGAGCCGCCCTCGTCGACCGTTGACGATCCCGCCGATCCTCCGGCGCCGGCCATCATGGCGCCGCCGCCGGCCTCGCCCGCTTGCGCATCGGGAGGTGCGTCGCTGGCAACGAAGTCCGAGCCCGTACATGCGGTCCACAGACCTAACGCAGCGCATGCGACCCCCACTCGTTGCATAACGGGCAGCGTACCACGCGCGCTTGCCCCGTGCCGAAGGCAAGAGCCAGCGCGCGAACCTCACCCCACGCGCAACGGCGTTTCTTTGCGACGCTGGCACACCTGACACAGTTGACACACCGGTGGCACGAGCCTGGATCGATGGGCCCCGGGGCTAAGACATCACGCTACGGCAAATCGCTCGACAGCAACCCGAACACGGCGTGGTCGAGCCAGCGGCGGTTGCAGAATTCGGCCTGGCGCAGGATGCCCTCGAAGCGAAAGCCGAGACGTGCGATGACTTGCAACGACGGATAGTTCTCGGTGGCAGCCGCGACGCGGACGCGATGAGCTCCCATTTCGTGAAACGCGAAGTCGAGCGCGCCACGGGCCGCTTGGGTCATGAGACCTCGCCCGGTCGCCTCTTTGCGCAGCCAGTAGCCGAGCTCGCACGAGCGGTGCAGATGAACGCAGGCCTCGAGACCGACGATGCCGACGAGGGTGCGACTCGCGCGCTCGCGCACGGTGAAGCGAACGGCGCGCCCCGCATCCCAGTCGGAGGCGCACGCGTCGGTGAAACGCTGGTTGGCGGCGGGGTCGGAGTTGAAGGGCACCCAGGGCAGCCATTGCTCGAGGTGCGTGCGCGATCCATCGACGGCGAGCCACAGCTCGGAGGCGTCGCTCGACTCGACGGGGCTGAGCAACAGCCGCGGCGTCTCGATGGGGTGGGCGCGAGTCTCGGCGCGGGGAGGGACTACGAGCATTGCAGGGCTGGCAAAGTATGACGAAGGTGGGTGGGCGGGGCTACTTGCAGAGCGCCCTCGTACCGAAGAGTTCGGGGTGACCGGCTTCCGCATCCAACCACGTAACATACCACTCGCCCGGAGCTCCACCGGGCGCAAGGCTGGGGGGGGGCGGATCGCCCGTTGCCCTGGCGATGGGGGTCGCCAGGCCCACGCCGTCCCGCGTCATGGCGGCGATCTTGAGCCTACCGCCTTCGAACCAGGCGAGCTCGACCGCCCCCGAAGGAGCAATGGACAGCGTCGGATGGCCACCCTTGGGGTCGAACTTCTTGCGCCACAGGATCTGACCTTTGGACGCTTCCATAAAGGCCGCATAGGCTCCGCCGTTTTCACCGTGCCAGGCCAAAAAGCAGCCTTCGGTGACACACTCGATGTGCGGGGTGTCGGCTTTTTCTTTGTCGGTGTTCACCACCTTGACCTCGCCGAGCTCGCGGTCCTTGTCCTTGGCAACGGGCTTGTCGGGAGGCGCGTCCAGGCCCTTGGGCAGGGCCGGGTCTTGTAGACCCACCCTCAGCAACTGGATGAGATGAAGTGGCTCGCGCTCGAAGCGGAACGCCACATTGAGGAAACCACCGGCGATGCCGGTGGACGGAAGTCGCACCCGAGGTTTTGTACCTCGCGCGACGTAGTCGGTGGCGCGCACTTCGTTGCCGATGGGCTCGAGATCGGCGGACAGGTGGCGCAGGTACAGGTCGCTCGAATCGGTCTGACGATCGTCTTCCCAGGCCACCCAGAACGTTCCGTCGGAAGCGCGGGTGAGGGTGGGCGACGCGCCCTGGTTCGGCTTGCGCGCCGTCACCGCACGCGCTGGCGCGGCGATTCGACCGTCTGCATCGAGCCATCGAGCGTGGATGCCAGCCTCGGCGCCCTTCAAGTCGGTATACACGAGGGCCACACGATCGCCGACGGCCAGGAGCTGCGGCCGCACGACCTGACCTCCCTCGGGCGTCACATCGCGAGCGACGCCGGAGGGACGCATCGCCGAATCGAGCATCACGGCATAGGCATGGTCGTGGCCGGCGGACTCGTGATCGTCGGTCCAGGCGACCAGGGCGCCGCGCGGCGTGAAGGCCAGCGTGGGCCGACCTGCCGCGGAGACGAGACTCCAGGGACGGGGGCGGGAGATCGCCGTCACCTTGCACGGTCCCTTCGCCGATGCTGCGATCTGCGCTTGCTCGAAGAGCGCACGCACGCCGCTGGCGCCCCCTGAAGCATCCGTGGCCTCTTTCAAGGCTCGAATCGCATCGGGCGCGTTGTTCGATGCAATCTGGGACTGCGCGCTCGCGACGAGCGGCGCCCATTTGGGTGCCTTCGGTCCCGGCGGCTCGGCGGACAGCGCGGCGCTCGGCGCCGAAGAAGGAACCGGTATCGACGCAGTCGTCACCGGCGGCGCGGACGGCCGAATCAAGAAGAGCCACGCGAAGTACCCGCCGGCGGTAATCCCTGCGACGCTCAGCAACGTGAAGATGGCGCGGCCCGCTCGCCCCGAGCGGCGCGACGCCGCCTCGTCGCGGTCGAGCGTCGAGCTGAGTGGGCTGCCCCCCGACGAGCGCGTGCCCGGCGATGCGCCAGTCTCGGCCGGTGCTGCTGCGGCGACTGCGGTGGGCGACGAGATCGTGTTGGCGGGAATCGCCGGCTCGAGGCCGCCCAACCCCGCCGTCGTCTTTTGCGGGCTACGCCGGCTCGACGGAGTCGCATCGCCCACCGGCGTCGGGGGGCGAACGTCGCCCGCCTCGACCAGCGACGTCAGCGAGATCACACCAGGGGCTACTTCGGCGAAGACGGCGGCCAGGTCGTCGGCCAGCTCTTTTGCTGTTTGAAAGCGCTCATCGGCCGATCTTGCCAGGGCCTTTTCGAACCACTTTTGAAAGGCGACCGGAAGATCGGGACGAAAGAGCAACGTATCGGGCAGCGGCGCCGTCGCAATCTGCGCGAACGTCATCGCCACGCCCTGCTCGGTCGACCACACCGTTCGGCCGGTGAGACACTCGTAGGTCATGCATCCGAGCGCCCAGAGATCGGCACGATGATCGACCTGCCCTTGTCCCTTCACCTGCTCGGGGCTCATGTACGCCGGCGTTCCGAACACGGCCCCCTCGCGGGTGAGCCGGGTCTGTGCCGCGTCGGCTGCGACGGGCAGGTAGAACTTGGCCAGGCCAAAGTCGAGGATTTTGGAGAGGAGGTGTCCATCCTCGTCCTCGGTCAGAAAGATGTTCTCGGGCTTGAGATCGCGGTGAACAATCCCGGCCGAGTGCGCCTTGGTCAGGCCGCGCGCGACCTGCGCGACCATCCGCACCGTCGTGGGGATGTCGATCTGACGGACCCGGGTCATCCGCTCGTAGAGCGACTCGCCTTCGAGCAGCTCGAGCACCAAAAAGGGGCGTCCGTCCTCGAGCTTGCCGGTGTCGTAGACGTTGCAGATGTACGGGCTGGTGATCGACGCTGCCGCCTTGGCCTCGCGCACGAACCGCTCGACCACGATCGTCGAGGTGGTCAGCTCGGCGGCCAGGACCTTGACGGCCACCCGTTTGCCGATGTGGATGTTCTCGGCCTCGTAGACCGCAGCCATCCCGCCGCGCCCGATTTCGCGCGTGAGGCGGTACTTTTCTGCAAGCACGGTCCCGATCGGGATTTTCGACGTGTTGGACGGGGCCATCAGACGACGCGCAAGGTCCGGCTATAGCCTATGTTGGGCCGGGGTTTCCCGACAATATGAGCGCCAGCGGCCTTCTGGGGCCAGTGAGGGCGCATCACAGCGAAAGAAGGGCAGAAAACACCCCTGCAGTCTCTAGCACAGGCGGCCGTCCGGGGCAGGCGGTACGCGGCAGCTTTACCCCGGCGCAAACCAACCGGGCCGAGCGCAGGCACAATTTAGCCGGCCGGCTCGTACGGACGCGAGTGCGAAACACTCCCGAAACACAGGGACGCAATAGTCGGAGAAACCCTGGGTCACGTTCTTGGAGGCAAGGATCGTCATGAAAAAGGTTGAGGCTATCGTCAAGCCGTTCAAGCTCGACGAAGTCAAGGATGCGCTCGCGGAGGTGGGGATCCAGGGGATGACTGTCACCGAGGTCAAGGGCTTCGGCCGGACGGGCGGTAAGAAAGAAGTCTACCGGGGCTCGGCCTACGTGGTGGACTTCGTGCCCAAGGTCAAGATCGAGGTGGTCGTTCCCGACGGGCTCGTTCACCAGGTGCTCGAAGCCATCGAGAAGAGCGCGAAAACGGGGCGCATCGGGGACGGGAAGATTTTCGTCGTGCCCATCGAAGAGGCCGTACGCATCCGCACCGGAGAGCGCGGCGAAGAGGCCATCTAAAGCCTTCCCGTCAGATCCGTGCTAGTTGGGCGCTCGCGCAAGGCCGAGCGCACCCTCGGTCGACCGCTTCCAGAACCTTCGTAGAGATCCGCTTGCCGCGGCTCTCATTGAGTGGGGCGAGACCCCTTACCCAGGTCCAACAAGGAGAGCGCCGATGAAACCCAAGGAAGTAGTGGAGTACGCCAAAAAGCACGACGTCAAGTTCGTGGACTTGAAGTTCATCGATTTCCCCGGCGTCTGGCAGCACACCACGGTGCCGAGCCACCGGCTCACCGAGATGTGTTTCGAAGAGGGCTTCGGCTTCGACGGATCCTCGATCCGCGGATGGCAGCCCATCAACGCGTCGGACATGCTCATCATCCCCGACGCCGAGACCGCCAAGCTCGACCCGTTCATGGCGAATGCCACGCTCAGCTTGATCTGCTCGGTCAGCGATCCCATCACCGGTCAGCCCTACTCGCGCGATCCGCGCTTCGTCGCCAAGAAGGCCGAGGCTTACCTGCGTCAGAGCGGCGTCGGCGATGCGGCGTACTTCGGGCCCGAAGCCGAATTCTTCATCTTCGATCAGGTTCGCTACGAGTCGAACTCGCAGGGCTCGATGTACTCGATCGACTCCGAAGAGGCGAACTGGAACTCGGGCAAGGACGGCAAGAACCTCGGCTACAAGGTGCGCAACAAGGAAGGCTACTTCCCCGTGCCGCCCACCGACACGCTGGCCGACATTCGCCAGGAGATGATGCTCACGCTCGAGGCCACCGGCGTCGAGATCGAAGTCGGTCACCACGAGGTGGCGAGCGCCGGGCAGTGCGAGATCGGCTGCAAGTTCGGCAAGCTCATGCAGGTCGCCGACCAGCTCATGTGGTTCAAGTACGTCGTCAAGAACACCGCCAAGAAACACGGCAAGACGGCGACGTTCATGCCCAAACCGCTCTACGGCGACAACGGCAGCGGCATGCACTGCCATCAGTCGATCTGGAAAGAGGGCAAGCCCCTCTTCGCAGGCGACGGCTACGCGGGCATGTCCAACATCGGCCTCTGGTACATCGGCGGCATCATCAAGCACGCCAAGGCCCTGGCGGCGCTCACCAACCCCACGACCAATAGCTACCGCCGACTGGTCCCCGGGTTCGAAGCCCCGGTCAACCTCGCCTATTCGAGCCGCAATCGTTCGGCTTCGATTCGCATTCCGGTCGCCGGGATCAACTCGCCGAAGGCACGCCGCATCGAGGTCCGTTTTCCCGATCCGTCGTGCAACCCCTACCTCGCCTTCTCGGCCATGCTGATGGCCGGGCTCGACGGTATCCAGAACAAGATCGACCCGGGTGATCCCCTCGACAAGGACATCTATGCCTTGTCGCCCGAAGAGCTGGCGCAGGTTCCGCACATGCCGGGCTCGCTCGAGGAGTCGCTCGCTGAGCTCGAAAAGGACCACGAGTTCTTGCT
>JBBSDY010000029.1:0-13112 GCA_038240245.1 Polyangiales bacterium | reverse complement strand
GCCTTCGCCGATCACGGTCGCGATGATCGGCACCTCGAGCCCGGCCATCGCGTACAGGTTGTGACCGATGGCCTCGGACTGCCCGCGCTCCTCGGCGCCGATGCCGGGAAACGCGCCCGGCGTGTCCACCATCGTGAATAGCGGCAGCCCGAATTTTTCGGCGAGCTTCATCAGGCGCAATGCCTTGCGATAGCCTTCGGGCCGCGGCATGCCGAAGTTGCGAACCATGTTCTCTTTGGTTCCCCTGCCCTTCTGGTGCCCGACAATGACGACGCTACGACCGTGGTAGCGCCCGAGGCCGCACACGATCGACGCGTCCTCGGCAAAGCGCCGATCACCGTGCAGCTCGATCCAGTCGGTGATCAGCCTCTGAACGTAGTCGAGCGTGTAGGGGCGGTTGGGGTGCCGCGAGATCATGACCTTTTGCATCGGCGTGAGATCGGCGAAGAGCTCACGCGCGAGCCGCCCGGCCTTCTCTTCGAGGCGCCGCAGCTCGGGCTCGAACTTGGCGTCGCTCGCGGCCAGCTCGCGCAAGTGGCGCACCCGGTCGACCAAGTCGACCACGGGTTTTTCGAAGGGGAGGACGAAAGCTGCCATGTTTCTTTATATTTTCAGCATCTCACTACCAGATCGTTGTATCGGAGTCGCCATGAGCCGACTCGGATGATGACCGGATCACCGGAGTTTACGACGCGACGGGTCAAATGACGCAACCTTCCGAGCCGCTGCCGGCACCCGACGATCTCGACGAGGAGCCGCAAGCTTGGCGCTACCTCGTCCTCTTGGGGCTCTTTCGAGCGGCGGTGAGCACGGGGGTGGCGCGCGCGGGGCTCACGGCGCTGTCCGATGATGACTACGCGAGGGTCACCATCGCGCAACGTTTCGCGGCTCATGCCACGCTCGATCCGAGTGGAACGAGCTGGCTACCATTTCCGTTTTGGGCGACCGGCACGGTGATGAAGGTGCTCGATCCGTCGCTCGACGTGGGGCGTCTCGCGAGCGCGATCATGGCCATTCTGGCCACCTGGCTTCTGTTCGCCGCGGGCAGGTTGTGGGGCTTTTCGCACAAGCAAGCATTTGCGGCCGCAGCCGCCATCAATCTGCTCCCCGCAGCCGTCGTTCTTGGCAGCTTCACGGTGCCAGAATTTCCAACCGCCGCCCTCGCAGTCTTCGCCGTCATCGCCGCAACGCGCCCGACCCCGACCGCGACCCCGACCGCGACCCCGACCACGACCCCGACCCCGACCCCGACCCCGACCACGACCACGACCACAACCACAACCACAACCACAACCCCCACCTGGTGGGCATGCGCTGCCATCTTCGCCGCGACCCTCTCCCGCTACGAGGCCTGGCCCGTCGCCGTGGTCGTCGCCTTCTACCTGTTTCGCCGCGCCGACCACGACACGACCTGGAAACGATTCGCCGCCCCCGCACTCGCCCTGGCGGGCCCAGCCATCTGGATCATCCACAACCGAATCACCCATGGCGACGCCCTCTCCTTCCTGCACCGCGTGGCCAGCTACCGTGCCGCGCTCGGAACAGCCGCCACGAAAACCGAAGAAGAATCGGGGTATTTAGTGGGCTTGGTCGTCGGCTGCCCGGCCGCGATGCTCGCGCTCATCGTGCCCATCCTCCTCTGGCTTCGACGCGATCGCATCGAGGCCAGAACCTATCTGCGGCGATTCGTGCCCTGGGCGTGCGCCTCCGGCGCGATCGTTGTCTTCCTGCTTGTCGGCGAATGGGCGGGGGGAGTGCCCACCCATCACCCCGAACGCGCCCTTCTGATCGTCTGGATGCTCGCGGCGTTCGTCGTCGTGGATCTGGCCTGGGGCGGCAAGATCGCGGCCTGGGTGGCCCTGCCGGTTCTGGCGTTGCTCGTGCTCGACTACCGGGCGCAGCTCGGCGACGTCAGCTTCAATCGCCAACAGGAGGAGCTTGCCGGAACCCACCTTCACTCGCTCGTGCCGCGCGGGCGGCGCGTGTTCATTGCCACCAACGACTACGGCTACTTCGCGGTCATGGCGTCGTTCGCCCGTCCGTTCGACACCGTCTTCGAGACGCGCGATCCGCGCGCGAAGGCCGACAAAACGCTGCTCAACGACCGCTGGAATGCCCCCGTCCGCCTCAAAGCCGAAAACGTGCAGTGGCTCGTGGCCCCATCGGGCCCGGTTTTCCCCCTCGCCCTGCGCGAGCGCTCCCACGTGGGCCAGCTCGTCATCTTCGAGCTCGACCCAACGCGTTGAATTGGCCGGGAACCGCGGTGCAACCGCTTGACCATCTCGATTTCAGCACGAGTGTACGCGGGGCAGGGGCTTGACCGCGGTCGGGGTGGAGTCTACGTAAGGGTCCCCCCCAGAGGAGCATCCACAATATGGCCACCAAAGTCGGAATCAACGGTTTCGGGCGCATCGGGCGCTGCATCCTGCGCGCGCTCGTCGAGCGCAAGATCAACGACGTCGAAGTCGTCGCAATCAACGATCTCACCGATCCCAAAACCCTGGCTCACCTGTTCAAGTACGACAGCGTTCATCGCACCTTCAAGGCCGCCGAAGTCGGCTCCAAAGAGGCCGCCATCACCGTGGGGGGCAAGGACATTCAGGTTCTCGCCGTCAAAGATCCCAAAGAGCTGCCCTGGAAGGCGCTCGGCGTCGACGTCGTCCTCGAGTGCACCGGCCTCTTCACCGATCGCGACAAGGCCGCCGCTCACATCGCGGCCGGCGCAAAGAAGGTCATCATCAGCGCGCCCGCCAAGGGCCACGACCTGACCATCGTGCTCGGCGTCAACGACGACAAGTACGATCCCAAGGCCCACCACGTCGTCTCGAACGGCTCGTGCACAACCAACTGTCTTGCTCCGATCGCCAAGGTCCTGCTGGACAACTTCGGCATCAAGCGCGGCCTCATGACGACGGTGCATTCGTACACCAACGATCAAGCCATCCTCGACGTCCCGCACCGCAAGGGCGACCTTCGCCGCGCCCGCGCCGCCGCCGTCAGCATGATCCCCAGCACCACCGGCGCTGCCAAGGCGCTTTCCGAGGTCATCCCCGAGCTCAAGGGCAAGTTCGACGGCGGCGCCGTGCGCGTACCGACGATGGACGTGTCGCTCGTCGACCTTACCGTCGAGACCGAGAAGCCCGTCACCAAAGAGACCATCCACGCCGCGATGAAGAACGCTGCCGCGAATGGTCCGATGAAGGGCATCCTCTACTACACCGACGAGCCGCTCGTCTCGAGCGACTACCTCGGTCACCCCGGCTCGTCGATCTTCGATTCGACGATGACCGCCCTGGTCGGCGACACGTTCGCCAAGGTGTTCAGCTGGTACGACAACGAGTGGGGCTTCTCGAACCGCATGGTCGATCTCGCCGTTCTGATGACCCAAAAGGGGCTCTAAAATCTTCGATGAGCATGCTCGACGGTATCAAGACGATTCGTGACCTGAAGCTCGAAGGCAAACGCGTTTTCATTCGCGTCGACTTCAACGTGCCGCTCTCGGGCACGACGGTGACCGACGACACGCGCATCCGCGAAGCGCTCCCCACCATCAAGTTTGCGCTCGACGCTGGAGCGCGTGTCATCTTGGCGTCGCACCTCGGGCGCCCCAAGCCGGGCAAGACCGAAGGCCTGAGCCTCGAGCCGGCGGGCGAGCGCCTGTCGGTCCTCGCCGGCGTCGAGGTGCATCTGCCCGAAGATTGTGTCGGCGATTCGGCCAAAAAAGTCGTGCAAGATTTACGGCCCGGCCAAATCTGTCTTCTCGAAAACCTTCGCTTTCATTCCGAAGAAGAGAAAGACGACGATGGCTTCGCGCGCCAGCTCGCCGAGCTCTGCGACGTGTACGTCAACGACGCGTTCGGCTCGAGCCACCGCGCCCACGCTTCGGTGCACGCGCTGCCCAGGCTCATGCACGATCGCGGCTGCGGCTTCTTGATCGAGAAAGAGATCCGCGCTCTCGGCCAGCTCGTCACCGGTCCGGCCAAGCCTTACATCGCCATTCTCGGCGGCGCCAAGGTCTCCGACAAGATCGAGGTCGTCGAGGCGCTCTTGTCGCGCGTCGACGTGCTCGCCATCGGCGGCGCCATGGCCAACACGTTTCTCGCCGCGCAGGGCGTCAACGTGCAAGCCTCGAGGGTCGAGTCGGACAAGCTTCCGCTCGCTCGCTCGCTGATCGACAAGGCCCGCGAAAAGAAAGTCACCGTTCTTTTGCCGCAGGACGTCGTCGTCGCCACCTCACTCGACTCGAACGAAGGCACCACCGTCGACGTCGGCGCGATCCCTGCCGGCACGATGGCCCTCGACATCGGTCCCAAGACGGTCGCGGCGTACACGTCGCACTTTGCCACCGCGAAAACCATCTTCTGGAACGGCCCCATGGGTCTCTTCGAGAAGGCGCCCTTCGCAGCGGGCACACTCGGCGTCGCCACCGCCATGGCCCAGGCTCCCGGCTTCACGGTCGTCGGCGGCGGCGACAGCGCGGCCGCCGTTGCTCAGGCGGGCCCCGAGATCGCCGGCGGCTTCAAGCACATCTCCACCGGCGGCGGAGCATCGCTCGAGCTGCTCGAGGGCAAAAAGCTGCCCGGCATCGAAGCGCTGCGCAGCTAAGCAGCGGTGATGCAGCCTGATGGGGCGCTACCTCCCCTACCGACTTCATCCCCTGAGCGTCGCGGAAACCGCGATGCCACCGCCTCCGGACGAGATGCTGGCTCGCACGGTGACGAACCATTCCTTTTCCGATCTTCTGAAGCTCGGCGGTTTTCCCGAGCCGTTCTTCGACCGCCCGCAAACTTGGGGGCCCGTCTCGAAAACCTCACCGCCCTTCATCTCCTGAAAGCTTGCGACTACTGGACCGATCTTGCTCACGGCCAGCTCGACCTCTGCTTCGTTCGCGACAAGGAGCATCGCGAGGTGAACTTCCTCGTCCTTCGCGAGAAAAAGCCGTGGTTCTTGGTGGAGTGCAAATCGAACGATCTGCAGCCCAGCGCCGCGCTCGCGTACTTCCAAAAAGCCTTGGGAACGAGCGCGGCCTATCAACTCGTCACCAAGCCGGGGTACGATCGCGAATACAGCGCGAGCGGCATTCGCGTCCTCGACTACGAGCGCTTCTTGGCTGGCCTGGTTTAGTGCCGTCCCCTTTGGCGCTCTGACCAGACCCGACGCTTCGCGCTTGACATCGCCCGCGCGGTTGGCGAGGCTGTTCGTTTTCGGGAGGCGTGGTGCATGGCGGGCGAGCGCAAGATGCAGCAGGTGGTCCTCATTCCTTCGCGCGGGCTGACCGCGGCGATGGCGAATCCAGAGTCGGTCAACTTCTTTCAAGCGCTGCATTCCGATCTCGGCAAAACATCGAGGGCGCACGGGCCGCCGATGAGGGTGCTCGATTCGATTCACTCTGACGGAGCCAAGCTCGTCGAGATCGCGCCCGACGACTGGGTCGCGTTGCGGGCGGCGCAGCCCGGCCTGCGGATGGTGCCGGTGGTGTACTACCGGCACGCGGTGCACCAGGCCATGCTCGAGCAAGCAGCCGCCAAGACCAAGCCCGGCAAAATCGTACTGCGCGTTTTGGGTCCTGACGATCAGCCCGTACGCGGCGTTCAAGTGGCGGCGTTCACCAACTTCGAAACGCGCGCTGGGGCCGGAGGGGTGACCGACGCCAAGGGGCGCGTCTCGCTCAATCTGTCCGCCGGAAAAATCGAGCGGCTCTACCTCTATCCGCCGTCCGGTTTTTGGCCTGGCCTGCGCAAGAACATCAAGCTCACCAGCGCCACCGACGTCATGCTCACGCCCATCAATCTCGCGTACGTCGACTGCGTTCGCCACTTCTACGGCAAATGCTCCCTCGACGACGGCACCGGCGTGAAGGTCGGCGTCATCGACAGCGGCGTGGCCCTCCATCACCCCGATCTACGTCTTTCGGGTGGCCGCAACACGGTCACCGGCGAAAAGCCGGGCGACTTCGGTGACAATGGCACCGAGGGACACGGCACCCACGTGGCGGGCATCATCGCCGGCCGCGGCACTGCACCCACCGGCGTTCGCGGCGTCGCGCCCGGTGTCTCGCTCATGAGCTACCGCGTCTTCGCCGCCAAGGGCGGAGGCGCCTCGAACTTCGCCATCGCCAAGGCGATCGACGCCGCCGTCGCCGACCGTTGCGACGTGCTCAACATGAGCCTCGGCGGCGGCAACCCCGACGAGCTCACGCAAGAAGCCATCGCCGCGGCGCGCGCCGCCGGCACCATCGTGCTCGCTGCCAACGGCAACGACGATCGCGCCCCCGTGAGCTTCCCCGCTTCTGACGATCTGTGTCTTGCCGTCTCGGCGATGGGCCACAAGGGAACGTTTCCTTCGGGCACCGAACCGATGGGCAGTGTGGCCAGGCCTTATGGCAAGGACAAGAAAGACTTCGTCGCCGAGTTCTCCAACATTGGTGCCGACACCGACATCACCGGTCCGGGTGTCGGCGTGATCTCGAGCGTGCCCGCCGGCTACGGCGTGATGAGCGGGACCTCGATGGCGTGCCCTGCAGCAGCGGGCGCGGTCGCGCGCTTGCTCGCGCGCGCCCCGCGGCTTCTCGCGATGCCGCGCAACCAGGCGCGATCCGATGCGATGATCAAAGCCGTTTACGTCGGCGCGCGTGCGCTGGGCTTTGGTCCGACCTTCGAGGGCAAAGGGCTCGTGCTACCGTGAAAAGGTGAGCCGTTATGTTTTGCGCTACCGCGGCAACGGCCCTGCTCCCGTCGCCGAGATCGACCGCGTGCGCTCCGATGCGCGCCTGACGATCGTCGACGAGTCGCCGCGCATGCTGCTCGTCGAAACAACCGACGCGGCGGCAGCATCGCTGCGCAGCGAGCTGGACGGCTGGCTGGTCAGCGAAGAGCAGCTCTACGCGCTGGCCGATCCGCGTTTGAAGCCCCGCGCGTGACGTGTTTCGAGCGCCCCCTCAGACCGTCGGTACGACCCTGGCATCGACGATACG
The DNA here is from genome assembly GCA_038240245.1 of Polyangiales bacterium. GTDB lineage: Bacteria > Myxococcota_A > Polyangia > Polyangiales > Polyangiaceae > DASWDH01. The sequence continues at coordinate 6,139 of JBBSDY010000029.1, read as the reverse complement.
GCTGTCGCTGGTGATCAACTTCGCTCCGAGAACCCGTGCGGTGGCTACGAGAATTCGGTCGGCCGGATCCCAATCACGCGTGATGGTCAGGCTGACGAGCTCCTTGGCAATCGCGGGTGAGAGCCCGCAGCGCTGAACGAGGGGCTCGGCCGTGGCCCGCTCGAGCCAGTCGTCGAGGGCCAAACCAAGGCGCAGTCGACCCCGCTCGACCAGGGACGCAACTTCCCAAAAGGTGATGTCAGAGACCCAGAGCTGCCCCGCCGCGGACACCTTGTGGATGATCCGTCGTTGCGCAGTCGAAAGGCGTCTAGGCGCGTCCACCCACCAGACGAGCGCGTGGGTATCGAGAAGTGCGGGGGTCACCGTTTTTTGATCCGACTCGATCGCCAGGGCACTCGCGACTCCCAGGCGGCGGGCACGGGGGGCTCGATGAGATCGCCCAGGTAGGTGACGGTGCCCTTCAGCGTGTGCTGCGGATGATCGGTCGACGTGCCGGTGCCAGGGAGCACGCGGGCCAATGCTTTTCCGCGCTTGAGCACCAGCAATGGTTGGCCCGTGCGCGCCACGCCCTCGAGGAGCGACAAGCAGTGCACTTTGAACTGCGAGACGGCAATGGACTTCATTTGACCATTGATATGGACCAACTCGTTTCCCGCTGCAAGTGGCCCACCCAGACTGCAAGTGGCCCACCCAGACTGCAGGTGGCCCACCCCAGGCTATCCTCGAGGCGCCCGGGATGACCCGGGTGCCGAAACCGATTGCCTCGCTGCGCAAAACCGGCGAAAAGGGCCCCGGAGAAACCCTCATGAACCGCAACCGACGCCCTCTCATTGCTGGCAACTGGAAGTTGAACCACGGCGGCGCATCCGCCTGCACGCTTGCCGCCGATGTCGCCAAGCGAACGGCCAGCTTCGACCGCGTCGACGTCGTCGTCGCGCCGCCCTACACCGCGCTCGCCGCCGTTGCACACGAGCTCAGCGCCACCCGGGTCGGCGTCTCGGCGCAGAACATGTATCCCAAGGATACAGGCGCGTTCACCGGCGAGATCAGCGCGCCCATGCTTCTCGAATCGGGCGCCAAGTGGGTCATCATCGGGCACAGCGAGCGTCGGCAATACTTCGGGGAGACCGACGCGACAGTTGCCGAGAAGGTGGCCACCGCTCTGGCCAAGGGATTGCGTCCGATTGCCTGCGTCGGCGAAACGCTGGCCGAGCGCGAGAAGGGCGACACGCTTACCGTGATCAGCCGTCAGATCGAGGCCTTCGCCAAGATTCTGGTGAGCCAACCGGGCGTCGGCGTCATCGCCTACGAGCCGGTGTGGGCCATCGGAACGGGCAAGGTCGCCGGTCCCGAGCAGGCGCAAGAGGTTCACGCCGCGATTCGCGCGCAGATCGCCAAGCTCGACAAGGACTTCGCCGACAAGACGCCCATCCTCTACGGCGGAAGCGTCAAGGGCTCCAACGCGACGGGCCTGCTCGAGTGCCCCGACATCGACGGCGGCCTCGTGGGCGGCGCTGCGCTCGACGCGGCCGACTTTGCGGCGATCGCGGCTGCTGCGCAGGCGCTCGCCGTCAAGTTGGGGTGAGCGCCAGGCCGGCTGTCGGATCGCGGCCGCGGCTACGCGCCAAGCTCCGCCAGTCGCGCTTGTAAGAAGATGAGCGCGGGCGAGACCCTAGAGACCCGGTGCGGCCGCCGCATGCTAACCTTGCTTTCGATGCCGACCAGGTCCGAATCGCCCGACGCACGTCCGATGAAGGTCATCGGCAAGCGCCGGTCGCACGTTGGAGATGGGCCTCCCACCCGTGAAGCCCGAGAAGCCATGGCGACGATGGCTCTTTACAAGACACGCGCCCCCAAGGGCATCTTCATCTACCGCAGCCACGACGAAGCCAATGCCGATCACGAGCGATGGATCGTCGATGCCGTCGTCGTCAGGGCACAAGCACGACGAGATGGTTGACTACACTCGTCCGGCTACGTGGGCCGACGTGCTGACCCTTGCACGTCACTTGTCGGAGGCTCGGGTGGAGTACGCGCTCGTGGGCGGCTACGCCATCGCGGCGCACGGCTTCAATCGATTCTCGGAGGACGTCGACATCCTCGTGAACCCTTCGCGAGTGAACACGGCTCGCTGGATCGCCGCACTGTCGAAGTTGCCCGACGAGGCCACGCGCGAGCTGGCCGGCCAAGACGACCTCTTCGAACGAGAGGGCCACTACGCCATTCGGATCAACGACGAATTCACCATCGATGTCATGCCAGCCGCGTGCGGCCACCCATGGGCGGAGCTCTGCCAGTTCATCGAGGACGTCGAGATTGAAGGAAGTCACCTCAAGGTCCTGAGCCTCGAAGGGTTGCTTCTCACCAAAGAAGGTATGCGCGACCGGGATCGCGCGGACGCCCGGGTGCTGCGCGAAGCGATTGAACGGCTACGCACCGAAAAGAAGTAGCGTCTTCCAACGGGTACGTTCTGGGGTTCTAGGTCCGTTCCGAATCGACCAGAGAGAGCTCTGCTTCCCTTCGACGCCGAGGCTCGATATGCGCGCGAAGCTGGCGTCCTCACGGGGGAACCTCAGCGTGAGGGAGTCTGTCGCAGAATGGGGAGCTATTTCCAGCGCGTGGTTGAAGCCGACTCCTGAGGTGGTCCGAGAGCGCGTGGAAGGCGGGGCGAGCCAAGTGCGGGAACTTTTCCGCGCCTTGCACTGTCCATGCCTCGCGCCACCATGACGATTGCTCGAGAAGCGCCCGCTCCGGCGTGGCGCGATGTGTATGTTTTTTTCGCGCTGACCTGTGCGATCACCTGGGTGCTCGACTTTCCGTTGGCGTTCGCGTGGGCGACGAACAGCGAGCCAGCAGCGTACGCGATGCCACTCGTTGGGCTCGGTGCGTGGGGCCCCACGCTCGCGGCCCTGGTGATTGCAGGGCGCCGGCACCAATTGCGCGACGTCTTCGGCAGATGGCGAACCAACCCGCTCTGGATCGTGATCGCGCTCTTCGTTCCCCTGGCGGTGCAGTTGCCGGCGACGCTGATCGAGGTTCTATTGGGCGGCCATCCGGCGCACTGGTTCTATCCGCCGTTCAGGCCCGAGCACTTCGCCGCCATGATCATGTTCCCGTTCGGCGAAGAATTCGGATGGCGCGGTTTCGCTTACCCGCGACTCGCCGAGCGACATGGCCCCGTGGTCGGCTCTTTGATCCTCGGTCTCGTCTGGGGGCTCTGGCATCTGGGGATGATGTTTGCGCCCGATCCCCTGCGCGCGCTTCCTGCCGAGACGATCCCTATTTACATGGCCGATCTCGCGCTATGGTCGGTGGTGATGGCGTGGTTCTTCGAACGCGGCAACCGGAGCATCGCCGTTGCCATCGCGCTGCACGCCGGCGCGCACATCGACAACGTCTCCCGCGCTCCCGAGACCGAGGTGCGACTTCGCATCCTTCGCTTCGTCATGGTGGCCGTCGCCGCCGCATTCGCAGCGCGCTCGCTTTCGGCCAAGCGGGGCGCTGCAGCAGTCGCGTGAGGACGCTGCCGTCCGGTAGGTTGGGCCGCGACGACCTCCGAGACACATGCTACCGTATTCCCCATGCGCGCGATGACGACGGACATGACGAAGAGAGACCTCCGTCCTTACTTTCTATGGGACGAGGACATCTCCATCGACGAGCTGTCTGCGCGCCTTCACGGCTCGGACGAGTGGGACCGGACGCGGTTGTTCGGCAAGATGCTGCGTGAGGCCCGCGATCTCGACGTGTGGCACTTCGTCACCGCGGCAGAGGTCGCTGAGGCGTTGCCGAAGCTCGGACGGCGGCTAGGACGGCGGCGAGGGTTTTGGGAGTTCTTGATCCATGGCTGGCGAGACGACGGCATCCTCGGCTCGTAGCGAGCTCACGTCGCTACAGACGAGAGTCCTTCGCGCCTTCTTCGAACGCGAGCGAGGCTTCTTCGTCACCGGCGGAGCCGCACTCGTGGGCTACTATCTCCATCATCGGCTCACCGACGATCTCGATCTTTTCACCGTCCACGAACATGCGTTCGAGCGGGGCCCGCACGTCGTCGCGGAGCTCGGCAGCCGACTCGGGGGCACGCTCGAGGTTCGCCAAGACGCGCCGGGCTTCAAGCGATTGGCCCTCAGCTTCGCCGATGGCGAGCTGGTCGTCGACCTCGTCCTCGACCGAGCCCCGCAGATCTTTGCGCAGAAGTCGGAGTGCGACGGCGTTTTCGTTGATCCTCTCGAGGAGATCCTGGCCAACAAGCTCACGGCTCTGGTCGGACGAGCCGAGGAGCGAGACCTCATCGACGTTCTCTTCATCGAGCGTGCGGGCCTCCCGGTGGAAATGGCGCTGGCGAATGCCCTGACCAAGGACGGGGGTTGCACGGCCGCTACCCTTGCGTGGGTCTTGTCGGAGTGGGCGATCCCCGACGGCGCTCGATTGCCGGCAGGCGTGTCGGCCGCCGAGCTACGAGACTTCAACGCCGATCTGGTAAAACGCGTTCGGCGCGCAGCCGCAACGCAGAGGGGCTAGCGGCCGCAAGAGACACGACAGCCGAAGGGCATTTCCGGAAGTCAGGCGATGATGTCGCCGGACGCAGCGAGCTGCACATCTTCGTAGACCGCTGCAACTTCGACACGGCAGTCCAGGGCGGCGATGATCGCGGCATTGGGTGGGCGAGCTTCGTGGAGCGTCCAGCTCGCATCGTCGTTGCGCCCGTACACTTCGATGCGGGCTTCGGTTTGGGACACGAGCACGTACGCTCGTAGGGAGGGGATTCGGCGGTAGTGGGCGAATTTCTCGCTCCGATCGTAGGCCTCTGTGCTGTCCGAAAGCACCTCGATGAGAACGACAGGATCTTGCAAGGTGTTCTCGTCCTCGGCGTCTGCCTCGATCGACCCGCACACAACCGTCACGTCGGGATACGTGGCAAGACCCGTCGCAGCCACCCGCACCCGCAGGTCGGAGGTAAAGACCCGGCATCCACGCCCGCGCAGCTGCGCGCCCAGCTCACGGATGACGTTGGCTGCCAACTGCGCGTGCTCGATGGTCCCGCCGGCCATGGCCCAGGTGCGCCCATCGAGGAACTCGTGTTTTACCTGGCTGCCCCGCTCGAGCCCGAGGTATTCGGCGAACGTGATGCGCGGCTGACGGATAGAGCTCGTCATTCCAACCGCAGGGTAGCATGGCTCGAACGTCACGCAGCCTGCTTCCTCGATGCCCAACGGGCACGCCTTGAGCCTCATGCCTCGCAATCCCAGCCCATCCCCACGCCCGCAATCGTTGGAGCGGCCGGAAGGGCGGGATGAATCCATGCTACTGGTGCCCGATACATGATGACCAACGAGCCAGGTGTCAGGAGCGCGAATCGTCGCCTGTTGGTCTCGAAGGCGTGGATCCAATGGGCGGCGCTCGTTGTTCTGTTCGGCTTCTTCGTGCTCGGACTCTTGGCCTACCGGACCTACGCTGCTGGGCCGCCGATTCCGGATGTCATCGTCGCCGAAGACGGCACCGTCGTGTTTTCCGGCGCCGATGTCACGCGAGGGCAGGGTATCTTCTTGCGCTCTGGACTCATGGAGTTCGGCTCGGTCTTCGGCCACGGCGCTTACCTGGGCCCCGACTTCACGGCCGACTACCTCCGGCGGGCCGCAACGAGCGTGACCGACATCTACGAAGGCGCGGGTGAGCGGAACGTAGCCGCGCATGTCGTCTCCGATTTCAAGACCAACCGCTACGATCCCGCGTCACGGACCCTGCGCTACACCGCTGCCCAAGCGCACGCATTCGCACTTGCCGAGCGCCACTACGCTGAATTTTTCGCGCAGCCCGCCGCCGAGACAGGAGTCAGCATGAAGGGCTTGTCGGGCCCGGCCGACCTTCACGCGCTCACCAGCTTCTTCGCCTGGTCGGCCTGGACTGCCTCGACGCTGCGGCCGGGCAAAGACTACTCGTACACCAACAACTGGCCGCCCGAGGCGCGGGTGGGAAATCGGCCGACTGCCACGGCGCTCGTCTTCAGCATGCTCTCGCTCGCCACCCTTCTCGGAGGGACAGGGCTCCTCCTCGGCGTGTTCGGTCGCTGGCGCTCGCTCGGATGGCAATGGCGCGCGCAGTCGCGGCGGGTCTTTCGCCGTCCTCGCGATGTCCAGCT
>JBBSDY010000028.1:0-13142 GCA_038240245.1 Polyangiales bacterium | reverse complement strand
TCCGGCCTCGTCGGCGGGCAGCTTGGGGAGCTTGGCATTGGGCATCTTGAACGTACCATCCTTGGCGCCGTCGCCGTGGCAGGTGACGCAATTCATGTCGGCGTAGCGCTTGGCGTCGAATGCGACGAAGTCGTCTTTCATCTTCGGGTAGACGACGGTCTTCATGTAATCCTTGCGCTGCTCGGCGTTCATGTCCTTCCACGCGGGGGCAGCGGCGGGAGCTGCTCCGGGGGTGGAAGCCGTGGAGGCGCTGGGTGCGGGGGGCGGGGCGGGGGGCGGCTGCGATCCTCCGCACGAGATGGCGACGAACCCAACGAGTGGAACCAACCAATTTGCAGTGGATTTGATTTTCATGCCCATTCTCTACACGAAGATGGGTCACCCGTGGTGGCCGATTGACGTCTCGCGCTTGCATTCTTGGGGTCGCTTGTCGGGGCGCAGACCCAGAAACGCCGGATGGCGCATGACGCCGTCGTCGGTCCACTCGGTGAACCGTATTTGCGCGACGAGCTTGGGCTTGACCCAATGGCTCGTCCTCGCGTGCTTCTTGGGGGGGATGACGAAGGGGCATTTCGCCGTGGATAGCCCCTGCAATTTCTTGGACAAAAGGTCGATGCCATCGCGGGTGAACCCCGTGCCCACATTGCCCGCGTAGCGCAGCCTGCCCTGATCATCGTACAGTCCGAGCTGCAGCGAGCCGAAGCCGTCGCGGCTTCCCCTGGGCTCGGTGTAACCGCCGATCACGCATTCTTGCGCATGTTGTGCCTTGATCTTCACCCAGTCGCGCGTTCGCTTCTCCAGGTAGAGCGAGCTTCGCCTCTTGCCGATGATCCCCTCCAGGCCGCTCTTTTCGGCGAGCGCGAACAAGTCTTTACCGCGCGCGATGACATGCTGCGAAAGAAGAACCCGCGGTGCACCCTCGCGCACGATTGAAGCGAGCAGTGCCTTGCGCTCTTCGAGGGGCCGTTTTCGAAGGTCGCGCCCGTCGAGGTACAGCAAATCGAAAGCCACGAACGCGAGCGTCCCCTGCGCGCCGGCCAAGTGATTCATGTGGCCCTGCAACCGCTGAAAGGAGGACCGGCCGTGCTCGTCGAGGCTGACGATCTCGCCGTCCACCAGCGCGGGAACCTTGGTGAACGCCTGGCCGATGGTCGCCAAATCGGCAAACCGCCCCAGCAAATCGAGCCCGTTGCGCGAAGTGAGCGAGACTTCTCTCTTGGCGTCCACGCTGACAAGCGCGCGAAAGCCATCCCACTTGAGCTCGAACATCCACGCGTCGTCATCGAACGGCGCGTCGATGAGGGTTGCCAACATCGGGGACGCGATCTTCGGAAACTCTCTTTTGGACGCAATGTCACCCATGGGAGACGGGCGTCGTCCCCAGGGCTTCGCATACCATACGGATCTCGTCGGCGGCGGCTAGCGCTATGGGCGTTTGCTGGGCCATGAGCTCGGCCGACAGCTTGGTCAGCGCAGCATCGAGATGACCTGGCTCACGAATGAATTCCACCGGCGACGCGGTATCAGAGTTGTTCGCCGGGTCGTATTTCACGATGATTCCGTCCGGTCGCACCACGAATCGCAGCGCGATCTCCCCCGCTGTCACGGTCCTCGCCAGCTCGATCTCCCGTGATTGGAAGACGATCTTCAGAATGGGATGGAGGTACGCGATGACGTCTCGAAGCAACGCGGCGTCATCATGGCGTGCTCTGCCGTTGGCGTCGACAAGCGCCAACAACCTCGGTACATCCGCGGTCTGAAGGCTCAGGCGTCGAGCCTGACGGAGAAGATCATCGCGTGCGTGGCCCCCCGGAGAATGGGTCGTCGGTTGTGCGTGCATACCGTTAGTGTCAGTCCGGCGCGGGCGTCGACCAGCGGCCCAAGGGCCGGGGGGCGAGAGCCCGACTTCCGGCGCCGCACCCCGACGTTACCGTGCTGCGTGTCAGGCAGCCGGGCTCCCGGACCAACAAGCGCGGTGCGGGGGCTGGACACGGCCGTTCTCGCGACGCATCAACCTCGGATGATGAGCCCAACGCTGCCCGGTCCCGAAGTTCCTCAACCCGAGCCCATCCCCGAGGGTCCCATGCCCAACGAGACGCCTCGCAGGGATCCCTTGCCCGAAGGGCCGCCCATGAAGGATCCTCCCCTGGTGCCGCGCGAGCCCGGGCAACCCATTCCGGCGATCGACGATCCCGCGGCGCCCGATGCGAATCCGATCGATCCGCGCGTCTTCTGACAGATGTCAGCGAGCCCCCCGGCCGAAAGGTACCGGATCCAGTGCGAACGCATTCGCCGCCTCCAGGGAGCACGCGCTACGCAGGGTGTGAGGTACGCTCCTTGCTTTGGACCGTCCAAGCGAGGAGACGACCCATGAAAGCAACCGCACTGTTGAAAAAACAGCACCGCAAAGTCGAGGGCATCTTCGAGAAGCTCGAGGACGGCAAGGGCGATCCGCCGTCACTATTGAACGAGCTAGCCAACGATCTCGCCGCTCACATGGCCATCGAGCAGACGATCTTTTATCCCGCGGTGATGGACCTCAATTCCGAAATGGTGGGCGAAAGCTACGAGGAGCACGCCATTGCCGAGCTCGCGCTCAAGCGACTTCTGGCCACCACTCCCGACGACGAGACCTTCCTTGCAAAGGTCACCGCGTTGCGAGAGCTCATCGAGCACCACGTCGAGGAAGAAGAAGACGAGCTCTTTCCGGAGGTCGAGGACAGCATGGACGACGACCAGCTCGACGCGCTGGGCGATGAGATGTCGGCGGCCTTCGAGGACGCTTCCGGACGGGGCTACGAAGCTTTGCTTCCTGCCGGCCTGACGGCCAGCGCCGACGGCGCGAAGCAATCGGCCACCGCGCGGGGGTCAGATGGCGCGAAGCAGAGGTTGGTCCGTGGGGCGGGGCGGTTCATCGAATAAGCACGTGACCGTTCGCATCGGGATCTCGGGCTGGAGCTACCCGCCCTGGCGAAGTGTCTTTTATCCGCGCGGTCTCGTACAGAAACACGAGCTCGCCTTCGCCAGCCGGAGCGTCGACACCATCGAGGTGAACGGTTCGTTCTATTCGCTGCTCCGGCCCGGCAGCGTCGAGCGCTGGCGCGACGAGACACCGGACGACTTCACCTTCGCCGTCAAGGGAAGTCGCTTCATCACCCATATGAAGCGCTTACTCGATGTGCGCGTCGCGCTCGCCAACTTCTTTGCATCCGGGCTGCTGGCCTTCGAAGACAAGCTCGGGCCGATTCTCTGGCAGCTCCCGCCCAGCATGGCCTTCGACCGGGACCGACTGGCGACCTTCTTCGAAGGACTCCCGCGGACCACCGATGAGGCAGTGCGACTGGCGCGCCAGCACGACCATCGCGTCGAGGGGCGAAGCTACGTCGCCACGGCTGCCAACCGCCCTCTGCGGTATGCGCTCGAGGTCAGGCATCCGAGCTTCGGCGATCCTGCGTTCATCGAGCTTCTCCGTCAGGCCAGCGTGGCCCTTTGCGTGGCCGATACTGCTGGCCACTTTCCCGACTTCGAAGATGTCACCGCCGATTTCGTGTACGTGCGGCTGCACGGAGAGAGCAAGCTCTACGAAAGCGGGTACCCTCGTCAATCCCTCGAGCGCTGGGCGGAGCGCGTGCAGGCGTGGCACCATGGTGGCGAGATCGAGTGCGCGCGGCTGGCCTCGAAGACGCGAGTGAAGCAGCGCACGGAAGAAGGCCGCGACGTGTACGTCTATTTCGACAACGACGCCAGGGTCCGAGCGCCGTTCGACGCGCGCACACTGCGCGCGCTGATCGATGGCCGCGACGTGCTCCCTCTGCCCACCGTGCTCCGTCGTGCCGGTGAGCCAGCGCGCGAGAAGTGGCCGGCGTGGTAGGGGCACATCACCGGGCGCTTGCGTCGTTTGCCGTGTCATCACGAATCCCCGCGTCGGATGGCACGGCGCCCGTCGTTCCGGAATCGTTCGCCCCGGCGTGCTCGTTGTCCTGACCGGTGGGCTCGGTGTTGCCCTGGATATTGACGACCGCCGACGAGCGCGAGTTGTTTTGCTGAAGCGCCGGCGGCGAAGGGACCTCGCCGCCATCGGCGCTACGCCATGTGCCCGACGCATAGTAGAGCTGACCGGTGGAGCTCCTCGTGGTCGTCCAGGGCGCATAGGAGGCGCCCTCGGGAGGGATGACCCACACGCCCGGCTTCCAGCCCCACCGACGCCCTTGCCATTGCCATTCGCCGCGCACCCAAACCGCACCGCCACGAGGCTTTTCGTGGACGAACTCGACGCGCGCGGGTGGCGCGGGAAAATCGACCTCGACGAGAGCATTGGCCGGCTGGGCCACGTAGGGCGGATGGGGCACCGATGAGCTACACGCCCATGCGGCGCCAAGAAAGAGAAATGCAGATGAAACGAGAACTGGCAGACGGCGGTCCATCGGGTCGAGCAATTTGCGCACGGAGGTGGCCCACGCAACCTTTCTGTTCACAGTCTTGCAATACCGAATCCGGCCATGCCACCGCGAACGGAACGATCCGGCGTCCCCGGACCAAATGGCGATGGCCTAGTCATTGCTTAGGGTAAATGCCCCCTGGCCATGTTTCGCGCTTGGATGATTCGCCTCGCTTGCTTGGGATTCTTCTCGGGATTCTTGCTCGTGCTGCAGGCGGGGTGCACGTCCATACCGGCGCAGCGCTCCGCGGTAACCGCCGTGTCCGTCCGTGGCGCGGACGATATCGACGCGGGGGACATCGAGGAAAAGCTCGCCACCGCGGCGACCCCCAAGTTTCTGGGGCTCTTTCGGGGCGTTCTTTACCAGTACGAGCTCTTCAACCGCGCTTCGCTTCAGCGCGATCTCGCGCGGATCGAGCGATTTTATCATGCGCGCGGGTACTACGACGCCCGTGTCGCCGCCGCCATGGTCGTCCGCCTCAACAAGGAGCTGGTTCGCGTCGAGATCGACGTCCAGGAGGGCCCCCCCGTCCGCAACTTCGGGCTCAAGATCGTTGGCCTGGCTGCAGTGCCCAAAGAAATTTCGGACGCTGCCACCGAGGCGGCGAAAGACGATCTGCCCGCGAATCAACCCTTCGACGAGGATAAATTCAAGAAAGCCGAGGCCGACTTGAAACGGGCTCTCACCGACCGCGGCTACGCGTACGCGAAGGTCAAGCGCGACGCCATCGTCGATGTCGTGACCCACCGGGCGGTGTCGGTCTTTGCCGTCGAGCCCGGCCCTCCGTCCAAGTTCGGCAAGATCACGATTGTCGCGCGTAACGCCGGCAGCGATCAGCCGCTGCCGCTCGAAATCCCCGAGGCTCCCTTGCGCAGGACAATCGACATCAAAGAGGGCACCCCGTACTCGACCGCCGACATTCAGTCGGCCACCCAGGCGCTGCTCGATCTCGGCGTCTTCAGCTCCGTCGACATCGAGCCCGATCTGCCAGAGACACCCGCGCCCTCGGGCGAAGTGCCCCTCACCGTGAAAGTCGAGCCGTCTCGGCTTCGTCAGGTCAGGCTCGGAGGCGGCGTGGAGTTCGACGTCATCAAAACCGACGTTCACGCACTCTTCGGCTGGGAAGACCGCAATTTTTTCGGCGGGCTGCGGACCTTCCACGTGGAATTCCGACCGGGCGGCGTGCTCTACCCGATGCGGCTGGGCAATTTCGTCAAGCCCACCAACTTTCTCCCGGAAGAGAAGCTACGACTTCTTCTGACTCAACCCGGCTTTCTCGAGGCGCGAACCAACGGCAACCTTCGTCCGGAGTTCAACATCTTCGCCCTGCTCGTCTCGCCGAACCCGGTGCCCGACGCTCCGGTCATCGGCTACCGGGAATTCAAGAACGCTGCCTACCTCGATCGCACCTACGGTAAATCGTACACGAGCATCGGTCACAACCTGCAGGTCGAAAACCCATTTGCCTACGTCAAGGCCCTCGATCCCGATCTTCCCACGCTGGTCATCTCGTACCCCGAGCTCATCACGACGTTCGACTTTCGCGACGACAAGGTCCACCCCCACAAAGGCATCTATTTGACCGACAGCTTGCAAATCGCCGGCGGTCCTTTTGGGGGCAACGCTGCCGATCTGAAGGTTCAGCCCGAAGCTCGCACGTACATTCCCATCGCGTCGAAGATCACCTTTGCCACCCGGGCCTCCCTCGGATTTCTGTTTCCACGTAACTATGGCAACGATGTCGAAAATCTGCCGGGATCGAACAACGCTCCCGATCGCGCCGCGCACATTCGCGACATTCAAACGGTCATGTTTCGTGGGTTCTTTTCGGGTGGCCCCAGCTCCAACCGCGGATATCCCTACCGCGGCGTGGCGCCCCACGGTTTCGTTCCCTTCTTGAATCCGGCGACCGCAGCCCAGCAGAACGCTGCCAACTGCGATCCGACCAATCCGCCGATCGATCCCGCCACCGGCATGCCCGTTCCGCTCGACCCCGACAAGTGCGCGATCCCCATCGGCGGATTTACCCTGTGGGAGTTTTCCAATGAGCTTCGGTTCGCCATTTCCGGACCCATTTCTGCCGCCGTCTTCTGCGACATGAGCGACGTCTCCCAGAGCACCGCGCACATCCGTTTGAACCACTTGCACATGTCGTGCGGCCTGGGCGCGCGCTACGACACTCCCGTGGGACCGATTCGGCTGGACATTGGCTACCGGATTCAGCCCTTGCAGGTTCTGGGGTTCAAGAACGAAGAAGACGTTTTCGCGGCCATGCCTGTCGAAGGTCTACCGCAGCGTCTCTTGGGCATTCCACTGGCCGTCGCCTTCGGCATTGGAGAGGCTTACTGATGTCCAGTCCCACTCGACGACGTTCTGTTCTCGGACGCATTGGCCACGTGGCGTGGGTGATCGTTCGCATTCTCTTGGCGCTGGTCGCGGTCACCATCCTGGCCGTCGTCCTGTGCATCGACCTGCCCGCGGTGCGCCGCCTGGCCGTCAGCAAGGTCAACCAGGCCCTCGTCTCGAGTTTCGCAGGAAAGATCGTGATCGAAAATATCAATCACCTGGGCTTCACCGGTCTTCGCGGTGCGCGGGTGCACATCACCGATCCCGAAGGGGTGCAGGTCATTTTCGTCGATGGCGTGCGCGTCCACATCTCGACCTTTGCCGCGGCCAAGTCGTTTCTTTTGGGCAAGGGCGATCTCGAAATCGAGATCGGCGAGGTCAGCGTCGACTATGTGGACGTCAACCTCGATCTCGACACGAGCGGCGCGCTCCGGCTCGGTCGTGCGTTCACCCCCAAAGGAGCTCCCGAGAATCCGGCTGCGCGGGGCACGGCCATCCGCCTGCCGCACATCGCGGTCCAACATGTGTGGGCACACGGCTCGCCGCAAGGATCGCTGCTGGTGGACGCCGATATTGACCAGTTCGCCGGATCGGTCGTCAGCACCCCGAAAGGCCTGGCTCTCGACGTGAGCAAGCTCCGGCTGCAAACGCGTAGCGCGCCGAGCCACGCCGATCCGCACCTTGCGATCGAGGCCCACTATGACAAGCCCGCAGGACCGGACGAAGATCAATCGATCAAAGCCAAGGCCGGCGGCGACATCGGCGGCATCCCCACGACGCTGGAAGCCTCGATGGTAGGTCAAGAGGTCAAAGCCATTCTCGACGTGCCACGCTTTTCGGCCGACAAGGTGCAAGCGATGGCACCGGGAGCGCCCATTCATGACGAGGCGTCGCTCCACGTCGATGTTCACGGGCATCTGCCCGATCTCGAGGCGATCGCCCACGCCACGGTGGGGGCGGGCACCGTCGACGTTCAGGCGCGCGCTACGCTCGACAAGACGACGGTGGCGCACGCGGTGATCGACGCCGCTCAGATCGATGCGCACGCCTTTTCGCCCACGGCCGGGCCGTCGTCGCTTGGCGCAAACCTGGTTATCGACGTCACGTCGAGCGACACGTCCACCAAGGGCACGTACGCGCTCGATGTCAAACGGGGGACGTTCGCGCACAACGCTGTGCCCCACGCGCACATCGCTGGCGCTGTGGCGGCGCCGGGCAAGATCTCACCGCCCGGTCAAATGACCACGATGACCGGCCGCGGAAACATCGACGAGCAGGGGGCGCCGGTCGATCTTTCGTTCAACGTTCGCTCGGTGGGAGCGGCAACCACCATCGGCTTCGACGTGGCGAGCAAGGTCGTCAGTCTCGACAAGACCCGCCTGGGCAATGTCGCCGCGGGTTCGCTGGCCCTGCATGCAGTGGGAGCCGTCGAGCTCGCGCCGGCGTCGTCGATGGAAGCACAGGTCGACGTGACGGGCTTCAATGTGGCTCAGGGCGATAACCACATCGGCAAGGTGATTGTCGGCGCGCACGCGAGCGGCCCCCTCGATGCGATCAATGTCGACGCCCGTGTTTCGGCTTCGTCCATCACGGTATCCAACACGCAGTTCGCAACCGCGCTGATCACCGTGAAGGGCAACACCAAGGCCGTCGACGTCACCGCGCTCGCCAACCCCATCAACGGTCCGAAGCTCGACGCGAGCGCGCGCGTCGAGCTCGGCGCCGTCACCACGGTACGCGGCGCGAGCCTCGTCGCGTCCCGCGGTGACGTACGGGCCGTTCTGGGGATCAGAACCGTCCGGGTGGGCAACGATCAGATCCACGTCGAAGGGCTCGAGCTCGAGGGCGTGGGCGATACCTTGCGAGCCGAGGTGCACAAGCTGCCAAGCTCGCTGAGCGTCCGTGCCTCGAGCAATGAGCTCGATCTTCCCAAGCTCTCGCGCCTTCTTCGTAACCAGGATCTCGACGGGGGACACGCGGCCATCGACATCGACCTCGCCCTCTCGCGGGCCAAGGCCAAGGGGCACGTTCGACTCGACATCAATCAGATCACCGTCGAGCGCGCGCGCAATGGAACCGCCCACGTCGAGCTCAACGTCGACGGAAGGGAGCTCGATGCCGTCGTCCACGCCGCGCTCGGGCAAGTGGGAGCTCTCGACGTTCAAACGACGAAGCTCATCATCGGCGAGGGGGATCTGCTCAAGGTAACGCCCTGGCGAGATGCCCTGGGCAAGATCGATCTGTCCGCAAACGTCGACGTGGCCAAGATTCGATCCCTCTTCCCCAGGGGCAGCATGCCCTTCGACGAGATGAGCGGTCACGTCAAGGTCGCCGGCGAGGTGCACCGCGAGTCTGCTGCGCTCAATCCGGAAGCGAGTCTGTCGATCCAAACCTCCGGCCTCGTGCTCTCTGCCAAGACCAAATTCGAGCAGGTGGATGACGTGCGCGTGTTCGACGCGCCCCCGTGGCGAATCGAGGGCATGGATTTCGCCGTCGATCTAGGCATCCAGTCCAAAATGGGAGCCACGGAGCTGACGACGCGTGCGTTCGACAAACAGGGTGATTTGGCAACGTTCACGCTGCACGGCGAATCGATCCCCTATGCCGAATGGCTGCACGGAAAGCCTCTCACGTTGCCAACCGTGGCTGCGTTGCCGCTTCAAATGGCACTGATCGTCCCGACCCGCGACTTGAAGACGCTTCCGGCCATCTTCAAGACGCGAGGATGGTCGGGGACGCTCGCCGGTCGTCTCGACGTCGACGGGCCCTTGCTGACACCGTCGGTGCACCTCGCCGCCGTGACCAACAAGCTATTCTCATCGTCGCTGCAGGGGGTCAGTCCGCTCGATGGGACGATCGACGCTCGATACGATCACGGCCAGTCCAAGATCGCGGTCACCGTCGATTCGAACGGCGCCCGTCTTCTCGATGGCACCGTCGATGCGCAAGGCGAATTCCCGCGGTTGATCGTGAATCCAGAGCAGAGCTTGCCCTGGCAGGCGTCGACCAAGATCCATCTCGCGAGTTTTCCACTGGGCAGTCTGACGAAGCTCTCCGACTTCAAAACGAAGGGAAAGGTGAGCGGAGATCTCACGGTGGACGATCTCCACAAGGATGCCCGTCTGCACGGCAATTTGGCCTTCGATGGATTGCGCGTGGGCAAGGTCGACTATCCAAAAGCAAACGCCGCTGTCGACTTCGACGGAAAGTTGCTGAAGGCGCTGCTTCACCTCGAGCAAACCGACGGTTCGCTCGACACCACCGCTCAGCTTGGCATGGGCTGGAACGCCGACGTCGTTCCCCACGTCGAGAAGGACCAAAGCGCCATTCTGACCCTGCAGGCCAAACGCTTTCGCGCCGAGGCGTTGTTGCCATTCGCGTCGGGAGCGCTGTCCGACTTGAGCGGTCGCATCGACGGCGGGGCGCGGGTCGAGCTCGCCGGCGAGAGCGCGAAAATGCAGGGCGTCTTGACGTTTTCGGATGGGAAATTCCAGCTCGTCACCGTGGGTGAGCCCTTCAGTGGAGTGCATGCGAAGGTGACCTTGACGCCGGATGGCATGGTTCGTCTGGACGACGTCGTGGCCCACGGCTCTACGGGGACGGTCAACATGAACGGCCACGCGCATCTCAACGGGTTTGCGCTCACCGAGGCAAAAGCGTCCATTCACATTCCGAAGAACGACGCCATTCCCGTGGACGCCGACGGACAGGAAATCGGGGACGTCGATGGAGACATCGAGCTTGGCGCGGTCGCCTCGGCCGACAAGAAGCAGCTCGACCTCCGAATCGACATCCCTACGCTGCACACGCTCTTGCCGGCGAACGAATCACACAGTGTACAGGATTTGAAAGAGGTCAAAGAGATTCACGTGGGCTACCACCGGCGGGCCACCATCTTCGTGAAGGTTCCCGAAGTGGCCGACGACCTCCGGGGGAACGATGAGGTTGCGGCCGCGCCGACGGTGACCAAGATCGCCATCAACCTGGGTAACGACGTCGAGGTCCGAAAGGGCACCTCGCTTCGCATCGCCTTGGACGGCAACCCCGTGCTTGTCATCTCCGACCAGGCGCGCATGACGGGACAGCTTCGCCTCAAGCGTGGCTTTTTGGACGTGCAGGGTCACCGCTTCGATATCGAAAAGGGTACCGTCACCTTCGTCGGCGATGAGCCAGGCAATCCACAGATTTTGGTGACCGCCGTATGGAAAGCGCCCGAAGGCAGTTTGGTTTACGCCGACTTCACCGGCCCGCTCAAGACAGGCAAGGTGACCCTTCGATCAGAGCCGGCCCACACCCAAAACGAGATCATTTCACTCATCATGTTCGGCTCGGCCGATGGTCAGACCAGCTCGTCGTACCAGTCGCAGGATCAGGCTGGTGCCGGCACGACCGGAAAGGCCGGCGCGGCCGCCGGAGGCTTTGCGTCCGAGGGTCTGAGCAAGGGGCTCAACGATTTGACCGGGCTCGACGTCGCCGCCAAGGTCGACACGTCGACCGCCAACCCCCGTCCCGAGGTCGTTCTCCAGATCACGCGCACCATCTCGTTGCAGCTTGGCTACGTGGTGGGAACGTTGCCCCTGACCAACCCTGACCGCACCCTCGTGACGGTCGGGTGGCGTTTCGTGCGAAACTGGGAAATGGACGGAACCTACGGCAACGCCGGCACGACCCTGCTCGACTGCGTCTGGCAGTACCGATATTGATCGGCCAATGCCTGGCAGTACCGATATTGATCGGCCAATGCCCCGCTCTTGAATTGATCGGCCAATGCCCCGCTCTTGAATGGATCGGGAATGGGCAATGCCCCGCTCTTGATGAGACGCCTGACCGCTTTTAATGGGCGTGTACTATCGAATCAGCCAGTCGATCCACCCGACGAAACGACGCGCCGGGCGAGCGACTTGGCCGCCACAGAAGCGGCGCCGGCCAGGCCAGCGGTGAGCACTTTTCTGCCCAGGGTGGGCTGAGGCTGTCCGATGTGCTCGGGATGCGCCCACACCCGGGCGAGGGCGTCGCGCAGCTGGCGCGCCTTCTTCATGGGTCGCCTGTTGCGTCGCTGGCGCAACCTGCCAAGGCCAATGGTTGCGCCGATCGCCAAAATGGCCGCTGCGGCGACGAACGCAGTCGTGGCCGCGTGCTTGCGCAGCTGAAGACGCCAGTCGAAGAGCTCGTGGCGCCGGTGGTCGAGCTCGCTGGCGATCTGGGTGACATTGTCGCGGATGGCCTCGACCTCGTGCTCGAGGGTCTCGGGAGAAGCCTCGACGCTCTGGTCGGTGCTCACGTCAGTCTTTCCTTCGCCCATTGCACGTCCTCCTTCAAAGTCTTTTGCGTTTTCTCGAGCGGCTTGCTGACGCGTTTCGCCCACCCCACCGCGCCCACGGTGACGGCGATTGTCAGAACGACGCCCGCGACGATCAAGGCTGCTGCCCATTGCGGCAACAATTGCCCCAGACCGAAGATGGCCGCGACGATGAGGACGTTCAACGTCACCAGGCCCAGGACGGCCGCGATCGCCAGATCGGTAGCCATCGTGACCTCACGCTTGATGTCCGCGCGAAGCTCGGCCTTGGCGAGCTCGACTTCTTTTTTGGCCAGGCTCGTCGCGTCCTTCGCCAGGTGGGCGAGCAGCTCGCCGGTGGGAGCCGAGGCCAGGGGCCGTTCGACTTGTACTTCGGGATGTTTGACGTCTTCCATTTTGGCCTCCGTCGGCGCGGGCGCCGACTGCAAAAGTTGTGATTGTCCCCGCAATGCGCGAGCGAGCTGCAGAGCCTGCCGGTAGACGATCTGCCAATCGTCGTAGTCGATTTTGACCTTGTGAAGCTCTTCCACGACGTCGCTCACCCTCGACTCGAGAATTCGCGAGCCCGCGTGCGCGTGCGGATTGTCGTCGTAGACCTTCCAGATCTGGCGGATCTGGCGCTCGAGCTCCTGCGCTTGCAAGCCGAAGGTCTGCAACCCCGGTCCATCGACCAGCGATTCGGCGAGAAGACCCTGCGTCCAGGCGGTGTGCTCGGCCATGCCGCGGATGAGAATGTCGCTGGGATAGAAGGCGATTTCGAGGTCCTTGCCCCGCCAGTACGCGGCTTTCTCGGGCATGAATCCCCGCAGCGCCTTGCCACCCAGGGCCTGTAGGACCTTGGTCGGAGCCGAAAGCCACCAGGACGGCTCGGTTCGCGTCACACCGAGACCATGGGCCGCGATGATCGTCTCGATGTGCGCAGCGACGATGTCGTATCCATGGGTGTCGGTGATGCAGGTGACGTGCGCGTCTTTTCGTTTGCGTGCCGCCGAGACCACTCGCAGCGCGGGGACCGTGATAAACATCAGCAAGAACGCGGCGGCGATGCCGAGCGTGAT
>JBBSDY010000027.1:0-13492 GCA_038240245.1 Polyangiales bacterium | reverse complement strand
ATCCACGGCGTAGGCTCCGGCCCCGTGACGACAGAGGTCGACGAGCTGCCGGTCCTCTTTGCACGCTCGGGGCTGCAGAGCGGCGCCGAGGGAGACCAGGTCTCCCTGCTTCAGCTCCTCGGCCTGACGAGGGGTAAGCGGCACGTGGTAGGCGCGCCCCTGAGGCGTCTCGATGACGGCGTAGAAGTCGCCGCGGAGCTTCACGACCACGTGAACCAACTCGCGAAGAAAGAGTACCCCAGGCTGCATCCGGAAGAGTTGCGGGTGATGATCGTGCACGCTGGCGCCCGCATCTTGCCGGAGCTGCAAGAACACCATGAGCCTCTCGTCGCCTATGCAGAGAAGTACCTGGGCAAGACGGGCCTCGACATTCGGGTCAATACGCGCATCGCGTCGGCGACGCCAGAAGAAGCGGTGCTGAACAGCGGGGAACGGATCCCGACGCGCACCATCATCAGCTCCAGCGGCACCGCGCTGCATCCGGTTTTGGATCAGCTTCCCTTCGAGCGCGATGAGCGCGGGCGGCTGAAGACGGACCCGACCACCCGCGTCCTCGGCTCGAAAAACGTTTGGGCCGCGGGGGACTGCGCCGCCGTGCCACACCCCAAGGGGGGCACGGCTCCGCCGGTGGCCGTCTTCGCGATGCGCGCGGGGCGTCACGCGGCCAAGAGCGTGCTTGCAACGATCACGGGCAAGCAGGCCAAACCCTTCGATTTCGCCGGAATGGGCGAGGCGTGCTCGCTGGGCCGACGGCGCGCGGTGTCCCAGGCTTTTGGCTTTCGCATGTATGGCATCCCCGCGTGGATCGCGTGGCGCGCCATGTTCGTGATGTTCGTGCCGACGTGGGACCGCCGGATTCGACTCGTCATGGACTGGGTTTTGACCCCGATACTCGGGCGCGACATCGTGAACGTCCAGATGGATGAGCCCTACGGCGTGCGGCAAGA
This sequence comes from Polyangiales bacterium, assembly GCA_038240245.1. Lineage (GTDB taxonomy): Bacteria > Myxococcota_A > Polyangia > Polyangiales > Polyangiaceae > DASWDH01. The sequence continues at coordinate 12,545 of JBBSDY010000027.1, read as the reverse complement.
GCTCTACGAGCCCGGACAAGAAGTGGTGCGTCAGGGTGACATTGGCAAGCGCCTGTATGTGATCTGGAAGGGCGAGGCAGAGGTCGTTCGCAGCGGCCCGAACGGGGAAGAATCGCTCGCCGTGCTCGGCGCGGGCTCGCACTTCGGAGAAGCAGCGGTGTTCGAGAACGTGCGACGCAATGCGACCGTACGTGCCAAGACGCGGCTCGAGGTGCTCTCTCTCGGTCAGGCCGAGGCGGTCTCCTTGTCTTCCGCCGTCCGTCCGTTCGGCGAAGCGATGCGCCACGCCCCGACGCCGGCGGAGAAGGCGACGAACTAGCTCGATCACTGGCTGGTTCGTCCATGAGCCCATCAACCCAGGAAGTTCGCCCCCTCGAGTGGCGGGATTACTACGCCCGATTCCCCTACTTCTCTCCCGAGGCCGTGAGGGATGGCTGTTACCCCAGGATCATGGAGCACCCGGGGACCGCGCAGAAGAGCGTGGTCCTGGTGCACGGCCTCACCGATTCCCCTTACTTCATGACCGCCATCGGCGAGTTCTTCTTCAACGAGCTGGGGCACAACGTCTACTTGCCTCTCTTGCATTGCCACGGGCTGAGAAATCCGAACGGGATGGAAGACGTCAAACTGGCGGAATGGAAAAAAAACGTCGCTTTCGCCGTCGAGAAGGCGCGGGCCTCCTCCCAGGAGGTCTCCATCGGGGGACTGTCCACGGGAGGCACGCTGAGCTTCCACGCCGCCATGACCAACGCGGCCGTCACCGGGACTATCTACCTGTTTTCCGGCGCGCTCGACCTGGCCGGCGGTCTGGTGGGGCAGATCAAAGAGAGGCTGGCGCGGTTTCCCGGGATGGCCGACTTCCTCGAGCTCTTCGAACGGAACAAGGACCTGATCGGCCAGAACCCCTACCGCTACGCCGAAATCGACAAGGACGGCGCCCGGGAGCTCGCCAAGCTACTGAAAGAGACCGATGCCCTCACCCGGAAGATCAACGCGGCCAATCCCCTGAAGCGCAAGGTCTTCGCCGCGCACTCCGAGTGCGACGACACCGCGAGCATCCACGGCATCGAAACCATCCGCAAGCTCACCGCCCCCTGCCTGTTCACTTTCTTCCGCCTCCGCAAGGCGGAGAATGTCACGCACGCCAGCGTGGTCCTGAGCGCGCCCGTCCTCACCCGCGATGGCCGGGTGCTAGAGAAGGCGAATCCCCGGTTTCCTCAGATGATGGAAGCGATCGCCCGAACGCAAACTACGTCCCCGTCGAGGGAAGCTTGACCTCGTGCAGCTCCGTCTTGTGCTGGCCGGGCTCGTCCCAGCGGATCCACTTCAGATCGCGGACGAAGATGGTGTAGAGGACCGGCACCAGAATGAGCGTGATGACGGTGGCAAAAGACAAGCCGCCCACCTGCGCGTAGCAAAGAGGCTCCCAAAGAGGACCTCCGTGGAGAGCGAGCGGGATCAGTCCGAGGACCGTGGCTACGACCGTGATGAGCACCGGCCGGAGCCTCATGAGGCCGGCGTCGAGCAGGGCTTCGCGCATGGTCTCCCCGCGCTCGTGCATCTCCTCGATGAAGTCGAAGAGCACGATGACGTGGCTGACGATAACGCCCATCAGGCTGATGATTCCGAGCATGGCCATGAATCCCATGGGCGCGCCAGTGACCACCAACGAGACGACGGCCGCAACGGCCCCGTACGGAAGCGCAGCGAAGACGATGAGCGGCTTGACCGCGTTCTTGAACTGAACCACGAGCGCGATGTAGATGGCGAGCAGAAGGAGCGCGCCCACGACGCCCATCTGGCCGGCGCTCTGCTCCTGTTCCTCTTGCTCACCGCCGATCTCGAGGGTGTAGCCGGGGGGGAGCTGGTGGCGCAGCTCATCGAGCTTACTCGATGCGTGCGCGAGGACTTCCGACGACAGAAGGCCCCGGTCGGGAAAACACGACACGGTGATCGTGCGAAACTGGTTTCTCCGCCGAATCTTCTCGGTCTGGAAGGAGTAGGCGAGGTGCGACACCTGGCTCAGCGGAACCTTCTGCGCGCTGGTCAGGGAGCTGACGTAGAGGTTCTCGACGTCGCTGAGTTGCGATCGTTCGTCGGCCCGTAGTCTTCCGGCGATGTTGATGGTGCGATTGCCCTCGCGCAGCTGCCCCACGGGGAACCCGTTCATGGCGCCTGCCGAAGAGAGCGCAACGTCGAGGTTGGTGACGCCTGCCAAGTTGGCGCGATCCGGATCGACCAGCAGCCGCACCGAGAACGTGTCGCTGCCCCAGTCGTCACGCACGCGCACGGCACCCGGTGTGGCGCGCAGGATGGTTTTGGCCTTTTCGCCGAGCTCGCGGAGCTGGCCTATATTTTCGCCGGAAAGGCGGAGGGAGACCGGAATCCCGACCGGTTTGCCGGTCTCGAGCTGCCGGACGTCGATGCGCGCGCCCGCGACGCGCCGAGAGAGCTGCTCCTGCAGGTAGGGCACGAGCTCGGCCGTGTGCTCCTTGTCGTGGACCTGAATGATCAGCTGCGCGTAGTTCAGCTGCTGGAGCTCAGGCGCAACCGAGAACCAGAAGCGGGGGCTCCCTCCCCCCAGGAACTCGGTGAGGGACTCCAGGACATCGCCATTCTTCTCGCCTTTGGAATGGGTCTTTCCCCAATCTTCGCAAGCCTGGACGATGATCGCGCGCGCTTCCTCGACCTTCTCGCGCGTCGCGCTGAGGGGCGCATCCTCGGGAAGCCAAACGTCGACGTAGGAGAGGTACGACAGGTCCTTGGGAAAGAACGCTTGCTTGATGTCCTTGGAAAGGAATCCACCAAGGCCCAAAAGGCCGAGCGACAAGACGAACGCCAGGATGCGGTGATCGACGCACCACCCGACGACTGCGTAGTAGACCTTGCCGAAGCCTCGCGACCGGCGCTCCTCGGACGTGGGCTCGGCAATCTTGGGGGGGCGTAGGAGGACCGAGCCGAGAAGGGGGATGAACGTCATCGACACGATGCGCGACGCGACCAGCGACAGGCTGAGCACGATGGGCAAGCTGACGATGAACTTCCCGACGTCGCCGGTGAGCGTGAGAAACGGCAGGTAGGCGGCGATGTTGGTCACGGTCGCAAACATGATCGCCGCGGCGAGCTTGGTTGGGCCGAGCCACGCTGCGATGCGTGGGGCCCAGCCCTGACCCAGCGAATGCTTGATGGCATCGCTGGCGACGACCGGGTCGTCCACGAGCAGACCCAGCGCAATGATGAGTGAGGCGATGGAGATCTGCTGAATGTCGATGCCGAAGAGTTGCATCAGGCCGAAGGTCATCGCCAGCGTGATGGGGATGGCCAGCGCCAGAAGGAGGGCGGTCCGCCACTCCCAAAAACCGATGAGAGCGACCAGAACGACGAGGAAGATGGCCTCGTAGAGCGACTGCATGAACAGGTTGACGTTCTCCTTGACCTGCAGCGGCTGGTCCGATGTTCGCCGCAAGACGAGGTCTTCGGGAAGGAGCTTGCGCGTGATGGCGAGCTGCGCATCCACCTGCTTGGCGAAATCGGCGATCTGTGCGCCGGCGCGCATATTGACGGCGAGCGTGACCGCCCGCGACGACGTGAATTTTCCGTCTGGCCCGCGAGCCGTCAGGAAATTGAGAAACCGCGCCGGACTTTGGTATTCGCGGCTCACCTCCACGAGATCGCGCAGGTACACCGGCACTCCCGCCTTGCTCGCCGTAACCGCAACGTCGCCGATCTGGGTGGCGCTCGTGAACTCGCCCGATGGATCGATCGCGACGTTCTTGCCCCCAACCTCGATGACGCCCCCTGGAGCCGTGATGTTGCGAGCGCCGATGATGTTGGTCAGCCTCGCCGGCTCGATGCCGTAGGAGGCCAGCCGCTCCTGCGAGTAGTCGAGGTAAATCTGCTCGGGAAGGACGCCCGACCGGATCACCTTGGACACCATGGGGACGCTCTGCAGGTAGCGCTGGATCATGTCGGTGAAGAGATCGAGCTCGTGGTAGCTGTAACGTTCGCCCGCAAATTCCGCTAGACGGGCGCGAGCATCCTTGGGGTCACGCACCACGATCGGCTGCCAAATATCGGGATGGATCTCGGAAAGGCGTAGTCGCTCCGCCGCGAATTGACGCAGCCCTTCGCGCAGGACATCGTCCCCCAACTTCGTGGCGACGTCGAAACCCAGGAAGCCTGGGCGGCGGAAGTACCGGGTATCGGTGATTCCGGGGACCGCGTTCAGGTAGCGCCGCCCCTCGTCCCCCAACCTCTCCATCGACTTCGAGTTAATTTCCGGGGGAAAGCTCACGACGAGCGTGGCTCGGCTCTCCGGCGATGGTGCGCCTGCTCGCGTCTCGTCGATGGCGCCCGCCACCGACCGAGCTCGCAGGTCGAGCTCGATGTCACTCACCTTGGGACTTGCCACCGTCAGCATCAGGGTGGCAGTGTCGCCGAAGTCCTTCTGAAACTGGATCGGGCCCGCGCCATCCGGCAGATCGTGGATGGAGTCGAGCCGCCCCTGCACGTCGCTCCATTCTTTGGCGCGATCGTTGACGCTCTCTTTGAGCGTGACGTAGATGATCGAAACGCTCGTTCGGCTGATCGACTCGAGCTTCTCGATGTTGGCGTTCTCCGCCAGCTTCTGCTCCATCTTGCGGGTGACGAGCTGCTCGATCTTCTCGGCTTCCGCGCCCGGCCAAACGCACGAGGCCACCGCGATCCGCACTTCGACGATGGGATCTTTCGCTTTGGGCATCTTCATGTAGGCGAAGACGCCCCACAAGATCGTAAGAACGAGGGCCACCCAGGCGACGTGGACGTTCTCCGTGAAGTAGCGCGCAGTGTTGTGAACCTTCGCGACGGTCTCGCGATCTTTGGCGCGCTCCTTCTCTTCGTGAGAGTGGGTCACTGAATGACCTCGATCGACTCACCATCCGAGAGAAGCCCGGCCCCCTGCACGACCACCCGTTCGCCGCCGCTCAAGCCCTTCTTCACCGGAATGACGCGGCCGAGGTACTCCCCGAGCTCCACGTCCTTGGCGCGCCCCACCAGCTTACCCCCGGCCTCCTCCACCACGAACACCGCGAACCCGTCTGCGCGCCCAGGCGGCCGAACGATCGACGAGAGAGGAACCAACGGTTGTTCTGCGTTGGGTGCTTCTACGACCTCCTGATCCAGCTTGAGCGCCGCCACCATCCCCGACTTCAAGCGTTGATCGCCGTTGGGAATCGTGACCTCGACCTCGAAGACGCGGCTCTGCGGATCGGCGGAAGGCGCCACGCGGGTGATGCGCCCGTCGAATTGTACGTTGGGGTACGCCTCGGTCGTCACGCTCTGGGCCGCGCCGACCTTCACCTTGGAGAGGATGGTGTCGGGCACACCGAAGACCGCCTTGACGCTTCTTACGTCGGCGACCGCAAACGCCACGGTGCCGGGGCCCGCGAGCGTGCCCACCTCGATCGCTCTCTTGAGGACGACGCCGTCGATAGGCGACCTCAGGCTCGTGTCGCCTGCCGCGCTCTGCGCCTGCGCGCGCCGCGCACTGGCGCCGGCAAGGACCGCCGTAGCAGATTCGTTTCGGATGCGCGCGCCATCGAGCTCGGCGGGGGTGACCGAGCCGCTGTTGGCGATTTTCGATATCCGATCGAAGTCGAGCCTGGCCTGGTCCGCAGCGGCCGTGGCCTGATCTACGCCCGCGGCGGCCTCGGCGACGCGCTGTGAGTAATCCGTCACCCGCAGCCGCGCCAGCTCGGTTCCGCGGCGCACCGGATCGCCGTCTTGAAGGACGCGCGGGCGACCATCGACTCCGGGGAGCTGGGCAATCGATTCGACGTAGCCACCGACTTTGAATGCAAGATCCACACGAGACGCGGGCTCGATCTGGGCGGAGTATCGCCGCGCAGAAGCGTTGCTGGCGCGCTCCACGATTCCAATCTTCACCGCCACAGCAGTGGAGGTCGGCGCCACCTTTTCGTGGCATCCCGGGGCAAAGAGCACCGCAAGCGCCAGGGGGATGAGACGCAATTCTCGGCGCATCGGCGTAGCTCCTTTTTCGAGTCCTCGATCGCGACGCATACCACAATTCGCTACGCTACCGGGCGGGTTCCTCACTCGATATTCGCGTGCTCAGGCGGAGCATCGCCCGCGAGAACTGCAGCGTTGCATCCGCTTGGGCGCGAGCCACGTCGGCGCTGAACGCATCGCGCTGGCTTTGCACCACATCGAGTTGAGTTGCGTTTCCCGCGAGATAGCGGTCGCGGGCCGCGCCAAGTGCGAGCTGCGTGGCGGTCACCTGAGCTCGCGCCGCCCGAGCCTGGGCGATACCTACCTCAACGTCGTGCCAAGCCAGGTAGACGGCGTCTTCGGCTTCGCGCCGCGATTTGTCCTCGACTGCCCGCGCAGCCGCGGCCGCCGCCCTTTTTGCGCGCGTGGTTGGCGAAATCGTCAGATCGACCTTCCAGGTGGCGGTCAGCCCAAGGGAGTACGCAGAGGAGTGGTTTCCGAGAAAGCCGGTGGCGTTGGTGATCCGCTCCTGGGCTTGCCCTCCCAGCGTGGGATACCACGCTGCGTCGGCCGCCGAAGCGGCTCGCTCCGCAGCTTCGCGCTGGAGCACCGCGCTTCGCACTGCCACGAGCTCTGCCCCGGCTCGGCCCATCCATACTTCGAGTGGGGCTTCGTCTTGCAAGGCGTCTTCCGCAAAGCGATCGACGGGCTCGGCGGTCACGCCAGAGAGCGTTTCGATGTTGCGACGTAGACTGATGACCGCACGCTCGGAGGAAGCGATGTCGTGCTTCGCGCGCGCGACGTCCGCAGTCGCGCGCTGAAGGTCGAGCTCGCTGGCCAGCCCCGCCCCGTGACGATCCTCGACGAGCTTGCGATTCTGATCGGAGACCATCGAGTTCTGCCGGGCCAGCGACAGGACGGCTTCCGCGGCAATGAGCGTGTAGTAGTCGCCCGTGATCCCCCGTTCGACAACGAGCTGCGTGCTGGCGCGTGTCGCGGCGGATGCGCGGGCCACCGCCAGTGCCGCGTCCGCCCCCCTCCACGCCGCGATCTGGATGATCGGGATCGCAATCGTGAACAACCCATCGACCTGATTCTGAGGCACCAGCAGATACGATGGAAGGTTCGGGACGGGGAAGGACACCTCGAGCTCGTACTGGTTGTGGACGTAGCTACCTTGAGCGGTGAACGAAGGTAGATACTGAGCCTTGGCAGCCTCGGCCTCGGCGTCTCGCTGCGCGACCACGGCGCTCAGTGCGCGGTTGTCGGGGTTGCTCATCCGCGAGCTAGCAACGAATTGTTCCAGCGGCTGAAGCGCGTGTGCGTTGCGGACGCCACCGAAAGCGGACAGCACCACGGAAACGCCCAGTAGCGTTCTTACCAAGCCGGCACCTCGGCCAGAGGAAGACCATCGCCCAATCACTTTCGACTCTCTTTCTCTGCCGTTCTGCCTTACGAGAAACGGTAGGGTCGCGAGTATAGGTCCAGCGGTGCTTGCGCGGGGGCGAATACGCGGGCGACAACGCCGATAAGGATACGCATAAAATCTTGTGGGGATACAATCCGCGTGAGCCCCTCCCGCTACGATGGAGCTCATGAAGACGGCGTTCCTCGTGGCACTTTTGGTGGGCTGCGGCGCAGACGCGGTGACTTCGACCCATGCCGATGAGACGGATGGCGGGACCGGCTCGGCCGGGCAGGGCGGCTCGGCGGGCACGGCCGGGGACGCAGCGGCGGGAAGCTCGGCTGGTGGCGCACCCGGATCAGCCGGCAATACCAGCGCAGGCGCGGGTGGTACGACGGCCAATGCCGGAGCGCCAAACGGTGGCGGGGCCGCGGGCACGGACGGCGGCGTCCCACCGGGGATGAATGGGGGCCATGTTCAGCCCGTCATTTGCGCGCCCCAAAGTGAGCGTCCCACGACGGCGCCCAAGCTCACACCGGGCGTATGGGTGGACATCACGCCGCCGGGCGTCAACAAGGCCGACGAAACTACGATGATCGGACAGGGCCTGGTGATCGACCCGTGTAACCCGTCGGTGGTCTATTGGGGCAACACTCCCTACGACAGCACATACGGTGGCTTCTTCCGCAGTACGGACGGCGGCGCGAGCTGGACGAAGCTGGGAGATCGCACGCTCGACAAGGATCCCAACGACAACCTCACCACGTATCTGGACGAACCGCTGCACATGCGGATCGACCCCGCCAACAACCAGCACTTTTATGCGGGCGACGGCGTGCGCGGCGGCACGCAAGGCTTCTGGGTCACCACCGACGGCGGCAACAACTGGAAGCGCTCGGACAAGTGGCCCACTTCCACGGTCGGCCGCGATATCTACGACGTGGCTGTCGACCCAACTGACTTCAAGCACGCGCTCGCTTCGTTTCACTCGGGCTGGGCGAACAACGGCCCCGCCGGCGTTGTCGAGACCAAGGATGGCGGCGACACGTGGATTGTGCACCCGCCGCAAGGAAACTGGGGGGCTGGGCACTCCATCAAGTTCTTGTATGATCCCGAGAAAGGGATCGGCAATGGCAACACCTGGCTGCTCGGCACGCAAGGCTCTGGCTACTTCCGCACGGAGGATGCCGGACAAACGTGGAAGAAGGTCAGTGACTCTGGCATCGCGCATGGCGGCGGCAGCCTGTACTACGCCGCCAATGGCTATTTGTACGCGAGCGGGTACCCGCACAACCTGCGCAGCAAGGACAATGGCGCGACCTGGGAGTCGCTCGAGGCTCTGGGCGGTTTCACCTGCATCTTCGGCGACGGCAACGTGCTCTACACTGGCAAGCTCAATCTGGACGCCCCCGGCGAGCCCTTGATGCAATCACCCGAAACCGACGGCTTCATGTGGACGGCATACAACGATCAGAAGTTCCGAAACGGCCCCTACGAAATGGCGCTCGACAAGGTGAACGGCGTTATCTACTCGTCCAACTGGACGAGCGGCGTTTGGACGCTCAAGATCAAATAGATCATGCGCTCATCGCTCGTTGGTTTGGCGGCTCTGGTGGTAGCGTGCGGCTCAGAGGCCGCGAGCACGGATACGATCGAGGATCCCTCGATTCCTGACTCGAGCCGGCAGACGGACCCCTCGAACGGCGCTGGGGCAGGTGGTGTACGAGGTGACAACAGCGGCGGGGGCGGTGCGCCAGGCGCAACCAGCGGAGCCGGCGGGGCGCAAACTGCGCCTCCCGACGCGGGCTCCGCGGGTGGAACTCACGACGCCTCTGCTGGACGGGCGGATTCCGGAAGTGGGTCTTCCCATGATGCCGGGAACGGCGGCTCTGCCAACAACGGCGGCTCTGCCAACAACGGCGGCTCTGCCAACAACGGCGGCTCTGCCAACAACGGCATGGTCTCGTACAGCACCGACTTCAATCTTACGGAGTCACCGATCTCCGAGGGAAACGCGTGGAAGAACGTGGGACTCGACTGGACTTTCGTAGCGACCGCGGGCGGCTACGCGTTCGGTACCCAGACGGGCAATGGTGGGTACAATGATTCCTACGCCCACCTCTCGGGCTTCCCGCCCAACCAGTCTGCAAGCGCCGTCATCCATATCGAATCCGGTATCACGGCGAGCTACAACGAAGTCGAGATCCTGCTTCGCTGGTCGGACGCGGCACACCGTTCGATCGGGTACGAATGCAATCTGGCGCACGACGGGTCTTACGCGCAAATCATCCGCTGGCCAGGCCCTCTGGGCACAGGGTTAGGCGATTTCGCATTCCTCGGGGCAGGCGCCGCGCCAAGTGGCGTTCACGACGGCGACGTCTTCAGCGCGACCATCGTGGGCAATACCATCACCACCTTTCTGAACGGCGTCCAGCTGGCGACCGCAAAAGACTCCGCCATTGCAAACGGCAATCCCGGCATTGGCTTTTACTGGGAGCGCCAAGCCGCGTCGCAGAAGTTTTCCTTTTCGAGCTTCAGCGCAAAAGGCCTGCCGTAAGCGACGCCGCTCCTCCGCCTCTTGGTTGAGGAGTCTCGATTTCCCAACCGCCCGGAAGCAAACGGAGCGACGCTAAGCCACTCGATGCGGTGCGATGCCCTCGTTCTCCTGCTCTTGGTGTCGTCGGGCTGCCGAGCGCCAGACCGCGCTCGGCTCGAGGGGCCTGCGGCTGCCGGATCGTCGAGCATGACGGCACTTGCACCGAAGGCGCCTGACGCCGCCGGCATCGCCAAACTCCCCCCGCTGACCGACGCAGTCTGGCTCGAGACGCTGGCGATGCCACCGGGTCACGCCGCATTCGTGTCGGTGCCCCTCGGCGCCACCGAGCCTCGGCCGGTCATGATCGGGATGCACGGTGCCGGTGACCGCCCCGAATGGGCCTGCGGTGGGTACCGCGCCGCGACCGATGCATTCCCCTTCATCGTTTGTCCTCGCGGCGTTCCTCAAGGTCCTTCGGCGCCCGACAAGTTTGCGTCGCCAGGCCCCGACCGAATTCGAGAGGACATCGTCAGTGCCCTCGCCGCGCTTCGCGCGAGGTTCAAGGGATACGTGGCCGACGGCCCGCTGCTCTACGCGGGATTTTCGCTGGGAGCCATTCATGGGGCCAAGGTCATCGCCACCGACGGGGCGATGTTTCCGACCGCGCTGCTGATCGAGGGCGGCTACAGCGAGTTGACGCCGGCTCTTGCGCATACGTACGCCAAGAGCGGCGGCAAGCGCGTCATGCTCGGATGCGGTCAACCCGGCTGTCGAGCGAGCTTCGCCCCCGCCCGCCGAGCTCTCGAGCAAGCGGGCATCGACGTATTCATGTTGGACGCCAACACGGGTCGGCACAACCTCGACGGCCCCATGGTACAAGCTCTGCGCGACGCCTGGCCACGCCTCGTTGCCGGCGACGCGCGCTGGGACGGGTTGAAAGCTCGATGAGGAGGGGATTGTGGGCGAGGTGCTCGCCGGACGCGCGTCGATGCGCGCAACAAACTACCGCGGTCGGCCGCGCCGTCGGTAGGTCATCGGCGTCGTCCCCACCTCTCGACGGAACACACGCACGAGGTACGATTTGCCTCCGAGCCCGGACAGCTCCGCGACGCGTGCGAGGTCGAGCTTGGTGCGAAGGAGTAGCTCTTTCGCGCGCTCGACGCGGAGACGACGGACGTACTTCTCGAACGTCACGCCCTCGCGCTCGCGAAACAGCTGGGAGAAGTAGCTCGGCGCGAAGCCGGCCAACTTCGCCACCGCATTGCGCCCGAGCTTCTCGGCATAGTGCCGCTCGATGTGCGTACGCGCCCGCTCGAGACTTCGGTCATGACGCGCTTCGGTGGGCCTCCCCACGGACTTGGCCAGGTCATTGACGATAGGCCGGTAGACGGCAAAGAGATCGCCGAGCGTTCTGGCCTCTCCGGCGGCCCGGTCGAGACCCTCGCACGCTTCCGCGAAACTTTTCTCGTCGAGCGCGCCCACGTCGACCAGGCTCTCCGCCAGCCGCTCGAACCCCGCCTCCAGGTGCGCCCGTGCCGGCTCGAGCCGATGGCTGCACCTGAGGGCGACCGCCTCGAGGTAGCGCTCGAACCGCGCCGGAAGCTCGTCGGGACGCTCTTCGAGGACGTCGCCGAGGTGCCGCCGCTGCTCGTACAGCGACACCTTCGGGCCGCGAACGTCGGCCGTGCTGAAAGCGATGCGCTCGCCCCTCGACAGCGCGAGCTCCGTCGCGCCGAGCGCGCTCTGGTAATGGGCGGACAGCGCGACACCGGACGGCAGCATGGAGAGCCCGGCGTACAGGTCGAGACCGAATGTCCGCCGTGCAAGGACAGAGGCACGCTCCGCCAGATCGACGAGCTCGGAGCGCCGCCGCGCTGCCGAGCCGCGCTCTGCCGATAGAAACGTCACACCGTGATCTCCGATCCGCCCCGAGATAACCTCGCCCGTTCGAAGCGCGAGCCTTACGCACGCCCGCTGGAACGCGTGGCGCCGGAGCGCTTCGTCCACCGGATCGGCACTGCCCGAACGCCCCACCACCAGACCGACGAGCAGCCGATCCGGCGCTTTTTCCAGGCCGAGCCGCTGCAGGTCTCCATGACGAGATGCCCCCGACCAGCCGAGCGCCGAACGCTCGTCGATCATGGAGTGCGCTGCTTCCCGCGTGCGATCGACGAGGCGTGCCCCTTCGAGCTTCTCGCGGAGCGCGTCCGCTTCAGCGATCAGCAGCTCGGCCGGCGTCTGTCCCGCGATGAGGCGAGTGAAACACACGGCGAACTGCTCGAACAGCGACGCCAGTCCGCCCTCGAGCACCAGCGTCCCGAGGGTCGTCGCGAGGTATGACGCGAACTCGGGGTCGGACGGGTGACCCTGTCGCCTCGTGATCGCGTGCCAGCGCGACAGCACGTCGGCGCTCGTCGGCCACGAGGTCGCGAACGGTCCCGTCACCAGCATCGCCGGAACGCGGTCGCCCACGACGATTGGAACGAAGAGATCCGACGCGCCGGCGTGCTCGCCGAGGACGAGCTTGCGGCTCCTGTTCGCGCTGCGCATCGCGCGAGCGTTGTACAGGTGGCGAGCTGTCACCGCGCCGCGCGCTATCTCGAGGTCGACGATGCT
>JBBSDY010000026.1:0-13836 GCA_038240245.1 Polyangiales bacterium | reverse complement strand
GCTGCCCTGCTCGGCATCGGGCAAGCTGATCTCGGTCGCGGATTGGTAGACGAGCGGCGAGCCGGGCACGAGCTCGAGCGCAGCAAGTGGCGAAGCTTCTTGCTCGGCGGCCGCGTCGCCCGACGCATCGTCTCGGGCCGCATCGCTCTCGTCAGGTGTCGCATCGACGACTTGCGCGTCCCGAGACGAAGTTGAGCGGGGGCTCGACGTGCCGCAGCCAACGACGCACGACGCCGCGAGACCGAAGGCCCAGCGCCGGAGCGGCAGCAGATGGTCGAGATGCGTCATTCGTGAGCCATTTTGCGTGGGTGTCGACACCTACACATCGCGGAACTTTTCGATTGTTTCCACGGCATATACCACTAAGGTAGCCCGCACGACCGGTCCCGCCCCAACGGCGAAACGTTTGAAGGAGCATCAAAATGCGTAAGCTTCACTGGATCTCGATGTCTTTGGTAGCAGCACCCTTTGCATTCATGGGCGCGTGTGGTGGCGACGACACGACGACCGGCGGCGGGGCTGGCTCCTCTTCCACGGCGGGAAGCGGCGGATCGGGCACGGCAGGGACCCGCTCGTCGGGTGGAAGCTCGGGCTCGGGCACGAGCAGCGGTGGATCGGCCGGCTCGGCGGCCACGGCCGGCAGCTCCGGATCGGGTGGAGCGGCCACGGGCGGCGCGGCGGGCACGTCGGCGCCCGACAGCGGCGGCAGCGGCACGGCGAGCACCGGCGATGCCGCTGCAGAAACGGCCGCTGGCGACAATGGCGCGTCGACCAAGTGTACGCTGGCGAACGATCCCGGCAACGGCAAAAGCTGTATGGACCTTTGCGATGGATATTTCACGAACTGCAAGGCGCACGCCGCCACCGCCAGCAAGTATGACAACAAAGCTGCCTGCGTCACCGATTGCAAGACGCTCACCCAGCCTCAGCTCTGCTGCCGCGCGAACCACGCGGTCACCCTCTCGGCCATGCCGACGCAGGACAACATCGATATGCACTGTCCCCACCTCATCGGCATGAACCCCTGCACCTAGCGTCTCGCGCTAGTCACGTTTCGCCGCATCGGCCATGCCCGCATCCGTGCTAGCTGTTTTCGGCGATCCACCGCAATCGCACGCCATGAACCCCGCGCCATCGGCGCGGCATGCCTGAGCGCCCGCACACGCGCCAGGACCCAAACACGTTTGCGTGATCCCCGGAGTGCACGCCGTGGACGCACGCGCGGACGCCGCATCGGGCAGCGCGCTCGCGGCGCCCGCATCCGCCAGGACCCTGGCCTCGGCGTCATCGACGGCGGTCTTGCCGCACTTCACGGTAAGCTCGCTCGTTCGCACTTCGAGCTTGCCGGGATCGACCCCGTAGAGCCTTTGCTGGCTGCTGCCGTTGGCAATCTGGTAGGTCGGGCTCGAGCAGAGCTTGTCGACCTCTTGCACGCACTGCTGCAAGCCGAACTTGCACTTCACCCGCCACGACCCGTCGGCGAGCGATTGCCGCTCGACATTGGGCGACGAGCAACCGAACAACAAGACGAGACCCATCCAGTGGATGCGGGACATGTCGCTCCTTATGTCAGATGCGCGCCAGCGGTACAACCGCTCGGGCGAGTCGCGAATGCGACGCCTTTACGCCATGGCCCCCGAGGTGCAAAGTGGTGCGGGTGAAGGCGCGAGCAATCCAATCTGCAGCGCTCTCGATTGCGCTCGGCATGATCGGCTGCGGGTCGTCGGCTGGCGGCGCCGGGCCATCCGTCAAGCCCGAGGCCGGCGGAGCGGTGAACGGCTCGGCTGGATCGAGCGGCGGCGGCGTGGCTCCCACGGACGCGTCCCTGGTAGCAGATGAGAGCGGTAGCGCGATGGACGCAGCCGTTGGTGTCGGGCCCACCGACGCCGATGTGCATGATGCGGCGCGCGCCGGCTTCGTGCACCCTGGCATCCTCGTCAACCGCGCGCAGCTCGACTTCGTCAAGTCGATGCTCGGCGTCGAGCCCTGGAAGACCGCCTTCGCGAGAGCGAGCGCCAACCGCTTCGGATCCCTCACCTATGCACCGACGCCCATCGCGGTCGTGGAGTGCGGCTCGTACTCCAACCCCGACATCGGATGCACGGCAGGCCCTTCTTTTTTATCTCACGGGACAGGAGACGCACGCCAAGAAGGCGATCGAGATCATGAACGGGTGGTCGGCCGTTCTGAAGGATCACACCAACAGCAACGCACCGCTGCAATCGGCGTGGGTGGCATCGGTGTTCCCGCGCGCAGCGGAGATCATCCGCTCGACCTACGACGGGTGGGCCGCGGCCGACGTCAGTCGGTTCGCCGCCATGTTGAAGGATGTCTATCTGCCCAAGGTCATTGGTGGGGACGCCAATTCCAACGGCAACTGGGAGCTCAGCATGGCCGAAGCGTCCATCGCCATCAGCGTGTTTTTGGACGACCGTGCCACGTTCGACAAGGCCGTCGCGATGTGGACCAAGCGAGTTCCGGCTTATTTTTATTTGACGTCGGACGGCGCGACTCCGGTGCCGCCGCCCGCTGGCAACAAGAACAGCCAGGCCGCCCTCGTCACCTACTGGTACGGGCAGACGACGTTCCTCGACGGCCTCTGCCAGGAGACGTGCCGAGACCTCGGTCACGTTCAGTACGGGCTCGCCGCGGCGATCAACGCCGCCGAGACGGCGCGCATCCAGGGCATCGATCTCTACGGCCAGGAGTCCAAACGAATCACCGCCGCCCTCGAGCTCCACGCCCAGTACTTGAACGGCGCGCCCGTCCCCGCATCGCTCTTGCACCGGCATGCTCACGGACGTCACCGCCGATCCGACGTGGGAGATCGCCTACAACGAGTACGCCAACCGGGCCAAAGTCGCCCTGCCGCAGACGAAAACCCTGCTGGCGAAGATTCGACCCGTGGCCACCGACCACCATATGGACTGGGAAACGCTGACCCATGCCGAGGTCGGGAGCGTCGGCATTCCCTAGATTTCCAGGCACAGGATAAATCTGCAGCCTTCGATCGGATTTCTGTGATCGACCGACCGAGCCCCCGCATTAAGCGGGTGTTGGCGCAATCAAGCATCCCCGAGCTTCAGTTTGCCAAGCCCGACCTGGTTCCCATGGCCGCGTCGTCCAAGATTCGCCTCGAGCGGATGTTCAACGATCACCACGATTTCATCTGGCGCCTCTTGCGCCGGCTCGGGATGAACCGCGACAAGGTCGACGACGCCGCCCAGCACGTCTTCCTGGTGGCCACCGAGCGCGTCGATAGCATCAAGCTTGGCAGCGAGCGCGCGTTTCTGTTCGGCATCGCCCTTCGTGTGTCACGCATGTTCCTGCGCACCGAGCGCCGCTGGGTGCTGGACGGTGAGATGGATCTGCGGCAATCGCAGGCGCAACGGCCCGAGGCGCTGGCCGAGCAACGCCGCGCGGTCGATTTGATGGACCATGTTTTGTCCACGATGGAGCTCGATCTTCGCACGGTGTTCGTGCTCTTCGAGGTCGAGGGAATGTCCACGCCCGAGATCGCCGAGCTGGTGGGCATCCCGCTCGGGACGGCCGCGTCACGTCTGCGCCGGGCGCGCGAGGTGTTCCGTGGCACCGTGGCAGCCATCGAGCGAGAAAAAACCGCTGCGCACGCGGTGCAACCGTGAACGATCCCCTGCGCCTTTTGCACGACGCGCCGAGGGGCTCGAGGCCGAGCTGCTTCGCTCGGTCGCCACCGAGCGTCCCACCTTCGAGCACCGCGCGCGCGTGCGGCAAGCGATGGGCCTCGCCATCGGTGGATCAGTTGCGCCGCGTCCGGGCGTGACATCGCTCGGCTCCGCCCAAATTGCCATTGCGGGCCTCGTCGCCGCCGGCGCCATCGCAGCGCTGCTGGCGCGGGGAACGTTGCACCACGAGACGGTCGCTGCTCCTGCCGAGCCGCCCGTCCCCATCGCGACCGAACCTTCGGCACCGGTCGCCGATCCACAAGATTTGCCTAGCGCGGGGGCCCCGCCGAGCCCAATCCCCCGCGCTATGGCAATTACTCCATCGCGCACGCGCGACTCCCGGGCCGCCACCACAGAAGCGGCGTCCCCTTCGGACATTCACGAGCAGATTCGTCTCCTCGACGAAGCTCGCGCGGCGGTCGGCCGTGGCGATCCCGGCGCTGCGATCCGCACCGTCGATCTCTACCGGGCGAAATACCCCGCGGGCGTGTTCAACGAAGAGGCCACCGTGACCCGCATCGAGGCGCTCGACCAAAGCGGCAACCACGCGCGCGCCGCGTCGCTCGCGCGCGCCTTCTTGGCGAAGCACCCTGCGACCGCACACGCCAGGCGCCTCGAACGCATCGCCGGGAACTGATACGCTTGTAGCATGCGCGAAGGGAGCAAGATGTTGCCACGCTCCTTGAAATGCCTGGTCGCCATGGTGGCCGTCATCGCGTTGCACTGCGGTGGCAAGACAACGATTTTTCTGGGCACGGCACCCGGTGATGCGACGGCGGGCGGGGCCGCCGACGGATCGACGCTAGTTGGCTCGGGGGGGCTGGGTATCGGAGGATCGCTGGGACCGACGGCCGGCTGTCCCGATGGCAAAGACACCACCGTGAGCGGCACTGTGTACGATCCCGCGGGCAAAGTTCAGCTCTACAACGTGCTCGTCTACATTCCGGGGGACGAGATGGCGCTGCCACACGAGGGGCACGCGTGCGACGAGACGTGCAGCACGCAGATCTCGGCCGTCTCGGCCGCCTTGAGCGACGAGGCGGGTCACTTTCAGCTCCCGCACGTGCCCGCCGGAACCCAGCTCCTCGTGATCCAGATCGGCAAATGGTATCGCGTGACGACCATTGCGGTGAAGGCCTGTCAGGACAACATGCTCGACGCCGGGCAGACCCATCTCCTCGGCACGGGACAGGGGTTGCCGCGCATTGCGGTGACGACGGGCCACTCGGACACGCTCGAATGTCTCTTGCGCAAGATTGGCATCGACGAAAAGGAATTTGCGACCGAGCAGAATCCCGATGCTCATGTGCACATGTTCGTGGGTTGTCCCAATCCCGATGCCGACAACCACACCGGTGCCGGCGCGTTCGTGCCCACCCTCAACGCAGGAGCCACGTTTCCCGATGCCACCACGCTGTGGAGTGACAAGACCAAGCTCGCCCGGTACGACATGGTCGTGATGTCGTGCGAGGGCACCCAGTGTGACAAGACCAAAGACGATACGATGCACAAGAACATCAAGGAATATGCCGACACCGGCGGCCGCCTCTTCTTGAGCCATGATCAGTTCGTGTGGCTGAAGAGCGGTCCCACCCCGTGGGGCCAAACGGCTGACTTCGTGGGCGCGGACAGGGACCCCTTGCCTGACGGATTCATCTCGCAGATCGACGAAACCTTTCCGAAGGGCATGGCGTTCTCGAAGTGGCTGCAGAACGTGCATGGATCGATGACCCCCGGGAACATCAAGCTCAACAATGCTCGTTTCTCGGTTCGTGCCGCGCGTCCTACCAAGACACAGCGGTGGATCTACACGGAGAACAATCCCCGTGATGCCTCCGGCCTGGCGGTCGAGTACCTCACCATGAACACCCCGGTCGAAATGCCCGGCACCCTCTGTGGCCGGGTGGTTTTCACCGACTTGCATCTCTTGCCCACCGAGCCGCTTCCGACCGCCGATGTGCCACCCTTCCCGAGCGCGTGCGATCTGACGCAGGCTCTGTCGCCCCAGGAGCTGGCGCTCGAGTTCATGATCTTCGATCTGTCGTCTTGCCTGGTCAGCGAGACGACCAAGCCCGAAGTCCCCGCGATCGTGAATTAGCCAACCTGCGGCCGCGCAACCTTCGCAAGGCCACCATGAACCCGAGCAGCGCGGCGCTCATCCCCACGCCGCTTGACCGAGATCGATCGGCATCCGCCATGCGACACGAGCACCCACCCTCGACGTCCGAAATCTTGGCGCTCGCATGTGGGGCTGGCGCAGCGCCGCTCGGGCTCGGCGCGCTGTCGACTGGGACCTCGACGACGTGCGCTTCCTGCTCTTCGGATGCGGCTTCGGCTGGCGCATCGTGATGGGCATCGGCCGCATCGGCGCCCGAGTCGAACCCCGCTTCGACGGTGGGCGCGCCCGCATCGCCGCCTCCCACACACTTGATGGGGCCGGTGGGCGGATCGAGCGTGGTGCCGTCGAGGCACGTGGGATCGCCGGTGCCATTGTCGATGTCGACCTTGACCACCGCCTTGTCGGCGTCCATCGACTGAACCGTGATGGTGAGCCCACCCGCGGGATCGGTGAATGTCTCGCCGACCTTGAAGCCGGCGTCGTTCACGCCGGCCGTGCCACCGGGGTGCATGTCGAGCAGCCACGGACGAAGACCCGCCTTGCCCTTGGCCGGATAGTCGCCCGCGACGTGGAGCAGCACCGTCGGCGTCATTCCCTCGTCGAACCCGAACGAGGTGCGGTACTCGAGAAAATAGCTCGTGAGCGTGTGCGCGCCGGCTCCGCCCACGCCTGGCGGCGTGTTGAAGACCCGACTTTTGGGCATGGCGACCTGCAGAGCCTGGACACCATCGCAGGCGACCTCGGTGGGAAGCAGGTTGAACATTCCACTCGAGGTGACCTTGACGCTGTTGCACCCCTCGAACCATTGCTCGTACTGCTTTTGGTACACGTTCATCTGGCGACAGCCGCTGCCCATGGTGTCGAATTTGTCACCGTACTCGGTGTGGACGCACTTGCTGAGATCGTCGGCGAACGTGGTCGCTCCACAGCTCATCGACGACGAATGCACCATGCCGTAGTTGTGCCCCGGCTCCTGCACGGTGGCGACGCAGCCGATGGTGCCGTTGTACCAGGTGTTGCGCGCCGGCTTGGTGGGGTTGCCGATCTCGCCGAGGCCCGCCCAGGCGCACAGCTTGGTCTGACCGAACACGAAGGCGTATTGATCGCACGTCTCGCCGATCATGCCCCGGATCGACGTTGCCATCGTGCTGGTGTCGTTGTTGCCGCAAGCGCTGAACGTGTACGGGTACGGTCCGAAAACCTTGCCCTCGACGCTTTCTTTGCCATACGAGTTCTCCTTGAAGAACGCGTTGACCGATTTGGCCCCGCTGAAAAACTGCTGGTCGACGGCATCTTGCGTGAGCTTGCCGAGTCCACCGCCGATGTCGACGAGGGCAACGCAGAACTTGCGAGGAGCCGCGGCCTCGACGCCGATGAGCGGGGAAGACACCGTCCCGAGCGCGCTTGCGTTGTCGTCAGCCGAGGCAATGAGGTGGAACGAGGTGACGTCGAGTCCGTCGGATGTCTCGATCCCCCGGATGCTCACCCTTGCGCCCGGCGCCAGATCCGGAGCGCTCGGGAACGTGAGCCTTCGCTCGGCGCCCGCGGCATCGCGCAAGAAGTAGCGAGTCTCGGACGTACCGTCGTCGAAACTTGCAACGTAGATGGCAAATTCACCCTTCAGCGCTCCGGGGTCGTCGTCCACCGGCTCGGGGGCGGGAGCGGAGCACGAGATCATCACCGACAGCAACGCAACCGCCACGGCTTTTAGCGCCACGGTGCCAATGAAAACGGAATTCTTCATGGATTGCCTCGCGCTCCGGGTAAAAAGCCGTCCAAACACCATGGCCGCCGAAAGGCGAGACCACCAAAAATTCGTATGTTGACCATCCTCGCGCCGACAAGCGCTAAAGGTGCAGGCGCAAGAAGCGGTCGATCTCGGCAACGGTCGGCTCGAACCAGGGATTCATGAGCCAGAACGGGTGCGGTGTATTGGGGACGACGACGAGATCGCAAGCCACGCCGCTCTGCTTCAGCCTGGCGCACATCTCCGGGCGCCCTGGCAAGATGGGCGTCTTGGCTGTGCTGCACAGAAACAAAGTGGGCGCGCTGCCCGCGCCGACATGAAAGATCGCGGACGCCTCACGCCATATCGAGGCCCGCTCGGCGTACGATCCACCGAGAAAGCGCGTGGGCGCGGCGGGAGCGCGCGCCTCTTTGTCGACCAGAAGAGGTGACGTGAAGTCCGCGACGCCATCGATGTCGACGACCGCCTGCACATCGCTGGGGACGCCCTCGCTGCCGAGATCGCCCTCGAAGCGCGCGATGCCGTTCGTCGCGCCGAGAAGCGCCACGAGCTGTCCACCTGCTGAGGCTCCGATCGCACCGATGTGCGCTGGATCGAGCCCGTACCGGTCGGCGTTCTTGCGCAGCCAGCGAACCGCGGCCTTGAGATCATACAGAGCGTTGGGAAATCGACCTTCTGCTCGAAGACGGTAGCTCACCGGCGCGGCCGCGTAGCCAAGACCGGCCAACCGCCCGGCGAGCGGGCGCTCCATCGCGCGATCACCGGACTCCCAGCCGCCGCCGTGAACGATGATCAAGGCCGGATGTCGCGCGATGCCAGCGGGCACATAAAGATCGAGCGCGCGATCATGGTCACCGGCGGTGGAATAGACGAGGCTCTCGCTCACCCGAACGCCCGGCGGAAGCTCGTCCGGGGGAAGAGAGACGTTGGGATGGGCGGCGCGCGCCTGCTCCACGGCGTTCTCGCGCGAGAACGCGTGTGTTCCGCGACACCCGATCAGCCACGGCCAGATCGCCAGGGCAACGGAGCCCCGGACCCAATTCATCAAGCCCAGCGGGCGTCGATGAAAGACGAGGTGACCGTATAGATGCAGCAGTCGGCGCCTTGCCGAAAGCACTGGCGCTGCGAGACGATGCCGGGACAACCCACGGCGGTGAGAGCCTCGGAGAGGATCCCTTGCTCCATCACACAGTGATGAGGCGTGGTCTTCTCGAGCTCGGCCTCACCGGGGTCGAACTTGAGGACGCGCCAGCCACCGATCTGCCGTCCGCGGTTGGCGTGATGGTACATCGCGTCGATGCCATGGACGATATCGTACGCCGACTTGGCCACCTGGATGACGCGCTCTTGGTGCGAGAGCTTGAAGAGCGTTCGGCCCATGCGCATGAGGCCATAGCGCCCGACGTGCCGGTCGAGCTTTTCCATCAAGTCGAGCAGCCACTCGATTGGATACCACCCCGCGGGATTCACCGCCGCCAGGCGCTGTGCTTCATCGGCCCCGAGGACCTGCTCGGGCATCTTCAAGATCTGGTAGACGGCAAGAATGTCCGAACCAATCGTCTCGTGATTGATCCCCACGTATCCCCTCGGGTGGCGCATCTACCAATCATTGTACCCGAGCCGGCCGCCTTTTTCGAAAGGGATTGTTACGGCGATCACTCCACGAAGATGTCGACGGTGGGCCGAAGCTCGGAGCAAGCCGCGAGGATCTTGTGGGCGATGTGCGACTTGAAGGCGCTGACGAGCTTGGCGTCGACCGGTCGCTTGGTGTCGATGTCGACATAGGCTTGCTGCGTGATGTTGTAGTCGAAGCGCGGCGCCCACTTACGAGCGCCGAGACGCGCGGTGGTGGAGCAGTTGTCGATCATGTACGAGACGCCGCGCGCGTGCATGTAGGGGTTGAGCGAATCGACACACTCGATGACCGACTCGTTGGCGACCTCGGAGTAGGGATGACCGTGATCGAGCAAGACGTCGACCTGGGCCATCATCGTCCCCACGTAGACGCCCGCCGTGAAGGGATGCACCGGCGTCGGCGTCTTGCCGCGCTCGGCGCGGACCTTGGCGCCCACGTTCCACGTCTCGGTGCCATCGATTTTGCCCATGGGGCGCGTCTTCAAACGGTCACCCGCGAGATTCACGCTGCGGATCTCGTTGCCGGTCGAGACGTCATCGTAGATCTCGTCGAGGATCTCACGGGCCGCGGGGTGCGTGGCGGCATAGGCGCGCTCGAAAACGGCCTTGCCGGCGGCGTCGAGGCCCTCGTACACGGCGAGCATCCCCTTCTTGGAGATGATGCTGCTGATGGGCCCAGTGATCGATTCGCACGAATTGAGAAAGGCCTGCTCGCGGGTCATGCCCTCGGAAACGAAGCGACGATAGAGGCTCTCGACCACGCCGTGCACGGCGCCGAGCAGAATTCCGCGCTCGCCGAAGATGTCGGACTTGTATTCGGACTCGAGAGAAGTCTGAAACGTGTAGGGCGAGCCCAGTCCCACGGACCAGCCAAGAGCGATGTCGGTGGCGCGGCCGTCGACGTCTTGCTCGACGGCGAAGCTGGCGTTGATGCCGGCGCCGTTCTTCTCTTTGCCCTGGATGTAAAGGCGGCGAACGCTGGGGCCCATGCCCTTGGGGCAAACGCCGACGACGTTGATGTTTTTGGGGAACTTGGCGCCGACGTTCTTCATGTGGCCCAGCAAGAAGCCGTGCGACAGCCCGAGCGTGGCGCCGGGGCGAATGGCCTCGAACACGCGACCGAAGAGCTCGGCCTGCGCTGCGTCGGAGATGAGAAGGAGCACCAGATCGGATTCGCGCACCACCTCGAACATCTCGCCGAGGGTCCCCTTGTCCTCGGTGAAGCCCGCGGCTCGCGCCTGGTCCATCGAGCTCGATCCAGATCGGAGACCGACTTTGACCTTGATGCCGGTGCCTTCGAGCGAGTCGCGCAAGTTTTGCGACTGCGCGGGGCCTTGCGAGCCCCAACCGATGACGCCGATCTGCTTGATGCCGGCGAACGCCTTGGGCAGGAGCGAGAACAGGTGACGGCCACCTTTGACGATCTGCTCGGTTTGGCCCTCGAGGGGAAGGGTGTCGACCTGGAAAATCTTGGAGCTGAAGCTGAATGAGGTGGGCATGCTGTTCTCCTTGAACGAGAGCGCAGCTTAGCGCGCCGCGCGTATTGCGTAAAATGCAAATAATTGCATACAATGTTGCGTCGCGCGCAATAGAAGCCAACCCATGGACTATGCCGAGCTCCACCTTTTTTTGCATCTTTCCCGCACGTTGCACTTCGGCAAGACGAGCCGCGAGTGCCACTTGAGCCCGTCGGCGCTCTCGCGGACCATCCAGCGGCTCGAGGGTGAGGTCGGTCAACCGCTGTTCGAGCGCGACAAGCGCAGCGTCGCGCTCACCACCGCGGGCGAGCTCTTTCGCACCCATGCATCCGATGCGCTTGCACGGTGGCAGCGCTTCAAGCAGCACCTGGGTGAAGGACCCAAGCTCGCGGGCAGCATCTCGATCTTCGCCTCGGTGACCGCCTGTCAAAGCTTCTTGCCGCGCATTCTCGACAACTTTCGTCGTACCTACCCGGACATTCACATCAAGCTCGAGACGGGCTACGCGGCCGACGCGCTCTCCATGCTCGAGCGCGGCTCGGTCGACGTCGCCGTCGCCGCCTTGCCGCATCGCATTCCGGCGCGGCTGGCGGCGCGCGTCGTGTTGCATACGCCGCTCGTCTTCGTGGCGCCGACGTCCGAGTGCCGGGTGAGCGATCAGATCGAACGCCGCCCCATCCCGTGGGACGAGGTGCCCATCGTGTTTCCCGCGGCCGGTCTCGCGCGCACGAGCGCCGAGCAGTGGTTCAAGAGACGACATGCGGTGCCCAACGTCTACAGCCGGGTCGCCGGCAACGAAGCCATTCTTTCTCTCGTCAGCCTGGGCTGCGGCGTGGGAATCGTTCCCCGGCTGGTCATGGAACGAAGCCCACTGCGCGCCGAGGTACGACAGATCGACGTCGAGCCACGGCTCGATCCCTTTCGCATTGGCGTCTGCACAGATCGCCGCAAGCTCGCCCTCGCCACCGTGCGCGCCTTCTGGGACTCGGTGGAGACCGAGCAAGCCTGAGAAACGCTTCTCGCCCCCCCAACCAGACACGCGCACGGGGCCGGCATCAATAATTATTTCTTCGACGGCCTTGAGGGTAAGGTCTTGTCGTGGGCGTCTACGCCTCCCGCTTCGAGACGTCGCGAACCGACGTTGCCGCCGCTTCGACGCGGTGCAGGATGGCGCGCGCGTGCACGAGAAAAGTTTCGCCCGCAGGTAGCAGCGTCACACCCCGCGGCGTTCGCTCGAACAGGCGAGCGCCCAGCTCGTCCTCGAGGCTGCGGATCTGTCGGCTCAGCGGCGGTTGAGACACCGCGAGACGTCGGGCGGCGCGACTTACGTTGCCCTCGTCCGCCACCGCGACGAAATAGCGTATCTGTGCAAGGCTCATGTCCGATCGATTCTACCTTTTTTTGCCCCGCGCTTCCCAGATCAACAAGGTATTGGACCCGGCTTCGTCGACACCCACATAGTCCGCCGGGTGACCGTCGAGATCCTCGCACCCTCCGATCGAGAGCGGCTCCGGCGAGCGGGAAAAGCAGCCGCCGGGACCCTGGCTCTCGTCGGCACGAGAATCGCCGCCGGCGTGACGACGGCCGAAATCGACGGTTGGGTTCGCGAGGACACCGCGCGCCGAGGTGGGCACCCGAGCCAGCTCGGCTACCATGGATTTCCGGCCGCGGTCTGCACCAGCCGAAACCACGTCGTTTGCCACGGCATCCCCAGCAAAGCCGAACGGCTCGGCGACGGGGACATCGTCAATGTCGACGTCACCACCCGGCTCGACGGATTCCATGGGGACACCTCGGCCACGTTCCTCGTGGGCGCACCGAGCGCGGAGGCACGCCACCTGGTCGAGGTCGCGCGGCGCTGTCGCGATCGGGGGATCGCCGAGGTTCGCGAGGGAGCTCGGCTGGGCGACATCGGAGCGGCGATCGAAGAGCTCGCGCTTCGTGAAGGCTGCAGCGTGGTGACCGAGCTCGGCGGGCACGGGATCGGTCGCACGATGCACGCGCCACCGCACGTTCATCACACCGGCAAACGCGGCATGGGGCTTCGACTTCGCGCGGGGATGGCGTTGACCATCGAGCCGATGATCAACCTGGGCTCCCCCGAGGTGCGCACCCTCGAAGACGGATGGACCATCGTCACCGCCGACCACAGCCTTTCCGCGCAGTTCGAGCACACGGTTCTGGTCACCAAAGACGGCTCGGAGATCGTCACCCAGCTCTGATAGACTGCCGCCCACCATGAACGGCTCGGCGGTATTCCTGGTCGCGTTTCTCACGGCAGCGGCGACCGCAACAGGCACGGTCTACGTCATCGAGAAGTACGGCATCTTGAAGCCTCCTCCGGTGCCGGATTCCATCGTGCCCGATCTTCACGGGATCACCGAGAACGATGCCCGCGCGAACGCAGCCGTCGCTCACATCGCGCTGCTCGTCGCGGCCCATGAGCCCAGCACGGAAGCCAAGACGGGCATGGTGATCCGCCAATCGATCGCCGCCGGACAGCACGTCTCGCGCGACTATCCGGTGAGCATCGTGCTCGCCGAAGAGATCCCCAAGGTTCCCAATGTGGGTGACCTCACCGTGCCCGATGCCACACAGAAGCTCGAGCAAAAGGGTTTCACGCTGGCGGTGGGCGGCACGGTCGCCAACGCGACCATCGCCCTCGGCCACATCTTCGAGCAAGCTCCCAAGGCAGATACGGCGCTGGCGAAGGGATCGACGGTCACCGTTCAGGTGTCGGCCGGTCCGGGCGACGTCCAGCTACCGAAGCTGGTCGGTGTGAGCTTGACGCAAGCCAAAACCGATCTCGAAAAGCTGGGCGTGAAGGCGGTCGTGCGGTGGGTGGCAATGGCCGAAACGCCCACCTACGTGGTGCTCAACCAGAAGCCCGCTGCCGGCGAAAAAGTCAAACCTGGCTCGGACGTCCAGCTCACCGTCTGCCGCTGAGCTTACGGGCTTTGGGCCGAGCGGGGCGGGCGATCCGTGCCCTGACCTGGTAGGCTCTCGGCATGATTTCCCGAACGACCGATGCGTGCGTTCCCAACATCGGGCCCGAGCAGCAAAAGAAGCGGACCACCATCGGGACGGTGACCATGGCCATTGGCGCCGTGCTGGCGGTCTACCTCGTGGCCGCAGGAGCACCGCGTCCGTGGC
>JBBSDY010000025.1:0-13882 GCA_038240245.1 Polyangiales bacterium | reverse complement strand
GATGGGCGCGCCAAATTCGTAGCCCACGAGCTCGCCGATTCTCTCGACGGTGACATCGGCCGGCGGATACGCGGCAATGACCTTGGGATCGAATGCGTAGTGGCCCTGGCGCGGAAAGACGGTGGTGACGCGCGCTCCCCAGACCTTCTTCACCGCCGACAGGATGCGCAACTTGTCGTCGACCAGCACGTAGTGGTCGGCCGGGTAGCGCCTCTCGACGTCGTCGAGCTCGAACTCCTTGTGGATGTAGATGAGGACGCGCCCCTCGACGGCATCGAAGAGGCCGGATCGCTGCACCTTGCGCGGCTGAAAGACGACGTCACCGTCGGACAGGATGACCGGCGTTCCCAGGGTGGCAAAGTAGTCGATGGTGTCGAGCGAGCCTGGAAAGAGACGGTTGGCGAATGGGTAGTCGATGAGGAACGACGACATCTCGAGGATGGAGAGCTCGCTCGGATTCTCGACGCGGTAGCGCTGCAGGGCGCCGAGGTAGTCCGCATAGCCCAGCTCGTTGCGGAGCTCTTCGAAGATGCCCCAGTACCGCTGGTGTTTTTCGGCGCCAAGAACCTTGGCGAGATGACGCTTCAGGTCGGCGGATACGCGGTCATTGTCGAGCAGGGTATTGTCGACATCGATCAGGAACACGACGCGAGAACGATCGGCCATGGCCGAGAACCTATCATGCCGGCAATGCCGCCGAGCATCTTGCCTATCGGTTGGCTGCGCGAAGCTGCACCCAGGCGACCGAGGCCTGGCCCTGCACCCGCTCGGCGAGGTTGTCGCACTCGTCGGGATCGGAGAACTGCGCTGCTATCTGGCGAGCATCGTCGATGCTCCCCGGCCACTCGGGGGGCAGGTCGTTGTCGTTTCGAACCAAACGGCCGAGCGTTCGCTCTGCCAGACAGTGACCCAGCAAGTGTGCCGTGTGATCGATGTTGCCAGACTGCATCCCCTCGTCTCCTAACAACCTCCAATGTGACCTAAATGGTCGGCTTGTGCAAAGAAACCAACCAGTTTGGCGCATCTTCCGCCACGCCGGGAGACCGTTGCCTGACGGACATCGTCCCGTTACATGACCGCAGCCTCCACGAGATCGAGGTCGAGCTCGGGGTAGAGAGGTTACGATCCGGGCCATGATCCCGCGATGACATACATGTCGGCAGCGGTCATTCCGCGCGTGGTCACGGCTGGCATGCCGAGTCGGAGCCCGCTCGTGTACCACGGTGATCGATGGGGGCCGTCACCTGCATTTAGGCGGTGATGAGCGTCCGCTTGGCGAGGTTTTCGGCATTTGCGCTGCTTCTTTTGGGGGCCTGCTCGGCGGGCGACAAGGCCGTCCGCGGAGAACCCGGAGCCGGCGGATCGAACGGCGTGGGCGGTACCAACGGCCTGGGATCGACCGGAGGCAGCTCGCTCCTCGGCACCATCGGCACCATCGGCACCGGGGGGACCTTCAACACCGTCTGCGGCCAGGGAGGCACCAAGACCACGGTCAGCGGGACGGTGTACGACCCGGCGGGCAAAAGTCCCGCTCTACAACGCCGTCCTCTACG
Organism: Polyangiales bacterium; assembly: GCA_038240245.1. Taxonomy (GTDB): domain Bacteria; phylum Myxococcota_A; class Polyangia; order Polyangiales; family Polyangiaceae; genus DASWDH01. The sequence goes on along the minus strand of JBBSDY010000025.1, from coordinate 12,329 downwards.
TGCCGCTGACCAGCGAGCTGCCCACCATCGCGGAAGGTGCATCGTGCGAAGCGTGCGCCGGTCGGACGGCGAAGGCTGCCGCCGTCGCGCTCTCTGACTCGAGCGGTCACTTCGTCGTGGAAGACGTGCCCGATGGCCCGAACATCCCGCTGGTGATCGAGATGGGGCGCTGGCGGCGTCAGGTCACGATCCCGATGGTCAAGGGGTGCCAGGACAACAAGATCGACGATCCGAACCTGACCCGGCTCCCGCGAAACTCGACCGAAGGGCACATCCCCAAGATCGCCGTGTCGACCGGCCACTCCGATGCGCTCGAGTGCCTGCTTCGCAAGATCGGCATCGACGAAAAAGAGTTTGCGACTCCAGCGGCGGGCGCGGGTCGCGTACACATGTACCGCGGCTGCATCGACTCCAAGGGCGTGCAGTATCCCGCCAGCAGCTTCGCTCCCACCCTGAACGGGGGCGCGATGTTCCCCTCGACCAGCGAGCTGTTCGCGTCCGGTCTCGATCCTTACGACATGGTCGTCTTCTCGTGCGAGGGGCACAAATGCACCGAGCTACAGACCTCGGAGAACATCGCCAAGCTCAACGCCTACGAGGACAAGGGCGGTCGGGTTTTCCTCTACCACGTGCATTACAACTGGCTCAACCACGCCGACGCGCCCATCGAAAGCGCGGCGCAGTTCAGCTCGGGAAGCGATCCCATGACGCCGCTGCCCACGACGATTGATCAGTCGTTTCCCAAGGGCAAGGCGTTCGCCGAGTGGCTCTTGGCGACGAAGGCCTCGGCGACGCTCGGCAACCTCGACATCGTCGACGCGCAAAACTCTTGCACCGGCGTCACCGCCGGGCTTGCCCAGCGCTGGATCTACAGCGATAGCCCCACGGGCAACTTCTACTTGACCATCAATACGCCCGTCCCCAAAGAGGGAATGCAGGCCGACGCCTGTGGCCGCGTGGTCTTCACCGATCTGCACGTGAGCGGCGCGGTGATGGATTTCTCCCACGACGACACACCGTTTCCGGGGGGATGCGTCTCCACCGACATCAGCCCGCAAGAGAAGGCGCTGGAGTTCATGTTGTTCGACCTGTCGTCGTGCGTCGAAAAAGAGACGGTGGCACCCGAGCCGCCCGAAATCGCGAGGTAGACGGCGTTGCGCGCGGACGTCTAGCGGCTGCGTTCGTCGACGTGTTTCTTCGTGGCGCCAAGCATGGTCGATTGGTAGCTACTCGGTGCTCAGCTTGGGGCGGTCGAAGGGGTTCGTCTCCTGTTTCACCCGCGGGTCGGTGAGCCCGTTCTCGATGAAATCGATGAGATCTTTGACCTCGTCGTCGGTCAGCAAGAGCGGCGCGATGCGTGCGTCGAGGTGATCTTTGACCATGCCGCCGCTGTTGTACGCGGCGAGGAGCGTCCCCATACTCTTGCCGGTTGCCGTTCCGCTGTGCAAGAGACCGCCAGCCTGACGCAGCCCGACGTTGCGCAGCGAAGGTGTCTTCATCTTGCCCAGATCGGCCGCATCGTGGGTGACGAGTGACCGCCCCTTGTCGAGATTGGGATCGCTCGCGCCAATGTTGTGAAACAGCTTGTCGCTGAAGAGCGGTGGCACATGACACTGGTTGCAGCGGGCCTTGGTGTTGAAGAGCGCGAGGCCGTGCTGCTGGCCCGACGTGAGCGCTGTCTTGTCACCGGAGTTGAACTTGTCCCACGGCGTCTGGTTCGAGGTGAGCATGCGCTCGTACGTCGCGATGGCCAGCAGGATGTTGGTGGCCGAGATCTGGGGATCTCCGAAGGACAGATCGAAGAGACCGCCGTAGGTCTTGCTTGTGCCCAGGGCATCGACGACGTCGGGCGGCAGGTTCTTGGCCAGCTTGAGCGGCGTCGAGGACTGGAGCTTGCTGGCGATCGCCGACCAGTCATAGCCCTCACACCCCATATCCACGTCGCTGACCGGTGAGAATGCTGCCTGGCTCTCGAGCGCGCCGCCCTCGCTCATGACCACCATCTTGGTCAGTGGATCGGCAAACTCGGACGAGGCGCGTCCGTCCCAAAAAAGCTCGGTGAAGAACATCGCATCGAGGTAGCTGGGGGGCTTGCGCGTGGTGACCTGCGCTTTGCTTCCGTAGACGGGATCGTTCTTGGCCGCGCCCGATGACGCGCACCGCGCCACGCCACGCCCTCCGTGCACGTCGTCGGCATCGCCGAACGTTCCGTTGGGACCCGCTCCTAGCGAGAGCATGTCCGATGCCCGCGGATCGGATCCGCCCGCGCCTGGCCTGTGGCAAGTGCCGCACGCCATGTTGTTCTTGCTGCTCATCTGCTCGTCCCAGAAGAGGATCTTGCCGAGAGCCGCCTTGGTGAACGTGTAGATGTTGTCGAGCGGGAATTTGACGGAAGGGTAGGGATCCGCTGGCTCGAGCCCCGACCGCGTATCGACGGCGCCGACGTCCGCCGCGCCACCAACCCCGGCGTCATGCGCGGCTGTCGTCGGCTCGGGCTGGGTCCCTTGCATCGGCGACGACATCGAGCCGGCCTCGTGGGCCGGGATCGGTGAGATGGGGGCCGCGGGCGAGCTCGCGGGATCTTCCGATCCACAGGCGCCCGCGAACGCCACAAGACCACAGCCGATCCACCAGGATCGTGATTGACGGTGTCGTGTCACATCCCCCCAGGTGGGAGCGATGGCCGATCTCGATCCCAAAAATCGTGAGGCTGCTCGACCTTTTTTTGAGGGTGGCGGCGTTTAAACGCCGTCGCCGGCGGCCTTCTTGCGCGGCGGAAGGGGGCACGAGTGGCGGCCCGTCTTTTCGTCGTATTGCTGGTGGTAGTCTTCGGCCTTGTAGAATTCACCGATGGGGCGGATCTCGGTCGTGATGGGCTTGGCGTAGCTCTTCTGCTCGGCGGCCACCGAAGCGCGCACCACGCTCTCTTGCTCGGGCGAGAACGTGAAGACCGCACTGCGGTATTGATCGCCCACATCGGGCCCCTGGCGATTTTTGGTGGTCGGATCGTGCGAGTCGAAGAACGTGCGCAGCAGCTTGTCGTAGCTGACGCGGCCGGGATCGAACTCCACGAGCACCGTTTCGGCGTGTCCCGTGGTGTGCGAGCAGACATCCTCGTAGCTGGGGCTCTTGGTGTGACCACCCGTGTACCCGACGGCGGTGGCCGTGACTCCGGCGACGTGTCGGAAGGTATCCTCGGAGCCCCAGAAACATCCCTCGGCAAAGGCGGCGAGCTGATGTCCGCCGGCCGCGACGAGGGGCGTACCCTGACCCGCGTGGCCAGGATCGGTGCCCACGTGGACGGGCGGGCTGGTCATGTCGGCCGTGGCGGGACCTGTATGGCTGCAGGAGGCGATCAAGAGCGTTCCGACGAGGTGGGCGAGGTTTCTTCGCATTTGATTCATTCTACGTGGCCCGGGGCGCCACGGTTTCGTCATTCGTGGCCCAGGTCCCAACGGGCCTGGCGGCCGTTCGAAGGGTGGTTACTGTTCGGGCCGTGAAGCTGCTTCCTCCGCTCATCCTGGGTGCGGCTGCCGCCCTCCTGGGCCTGCTTTGGGAGGACCTTCCCGCGCGGTGGGCCGTGCACTGGGGTCTTGGTGGGCACCCCGATGGCTGGGCGACGAAAACGCCGCTCGGCGTCTTCGGTCCGCTTCTCCTCGGCGCTGCCATCTTCGCCATCTTCGAAATCATGGCGCAGGTCATGAAGCGCAAGGCCCCCGAGCAGGCCGCGGTTGCGATCCCTCCGCTTCACATCATCGCCACGGCGCTCTCGCTGGTGTTCGCGGCCTCGGCGGTGTGGCTGCCTCTCTTGCAGCCGTCCTCGCCGTGGAGCTTCATCGTGTTCACGGTCATCGTGATGGGCGCGGGCTTGACGGCGTCGATGATTTCGAGCGCGCGAGCCTTCAAGCGCATGGGCGCGGGGCGCGCGCCCGCGGAGGGATACCGGGGTCTCATCTACAAGAACCCCAACGACGAGCGCCTGTGGGTGCCCAAGCGTTATGGCTGGGGATGGACGATCAATTTTGCGCATCCTGCAGGCCTGCCCACGCTGTTGCTTCTGCTGAGCCCCGCCGTTCTCATTTTGATCACGGTCCTCTTGACGACTGCTCTGCATAAGTAACTCCGGATCATGGCCACATGCGGGCCATGGCCTGACGGCGAAAGTCGAAAATCTTGTCGAGGGTGCGATTGACGACGAGCGCGCGCCCGATCTCGCCGACGATGCCAAGGGGCATCTCGTAGGTAACGCGATCGCGGACGAGCGTGCCTTCGGGGACGGCCACGAAGTCGTGCTCGTGTCGCCAGGAGCGATAGGGCCCGCGCTTTTGCACGTCGACGAATCGGTGATCGGGCTCGAACGATTCGATGAGCGTTTGCCATTGGAGACCCAATCCAAGGAGTCGAATCTCGTAATCGATGAGGGTGCCGGCGCTCATCTCGATGGGCAGCGGGGTGAGGATGTGGAAGTGAAGAAACGGTGGCGTCAGCGCCTCGAGATTGGCGGCATTGGCAAAGAATGCGAACACCTGGGCCAGGGGTCGATGGATCAGCTGCTCGCGCTCCAGAATGTGCCCCATGACATGGACATTGGGGCGAACCTATCGCGCGTCAACGGGCGCGCAGTAAATCGGACCAGGAATGCACTTGACGGCATATGTTGCGTAAGTAATATCATTCGTATGTACGACATCACCGTGACCCCCGAGTTCGAAAAGTGGTTCGAGGCCCTCGAGCCGAACGCCGCCGAGCAAGTCGCCACCGCGCTCGAAGTTCTGGAGTCGGCCGGTCCCGCGCTCGATCCCGTCAAGGCCAGTCGTTACCTGCTCTGGTACGACGGCGTGGGAGAGCAAGCCGGCAACGGCTGGACCGAGCGGCTCATCAAGCTCCACCACACCGCCGAAATGGCTCGCCAGCTCACGCTCTGGCAAAAGGAAGTCGTGCGGTGCCTCGAGTCTCCGGCCTTCACGTCGCGGCTGACCCGGCTCGATCGCGGCGCCGCTCATCGCGCGCTCATCGCCATCGAGCGGGTGAAAAAGCGTATCCACGCGGGCAAGGTGCACATCAATCTGGTCGGCGACGCGGGATCGCTCCCGACCGACGCCGTTTCGGTCAAGCGCGCCCTCTTCGAGGTGCTCGCCTTGGCCGGCCTCGACCCCGACGATCTCGTCGACTCCTCGAGTGGTCTACGTGAGATGACCCTCGAAGAGCTGAACCCGCGCGTGAGGCTCATCTACGGCATCGAGGTTCCGACAAGGCGCATCCTGGTGATTCTGGGAGAGCCGCTCTCTCGTGCGTTCTACGGAGACTCGGTGCGTCTCGCCGAACGAAAATGGCGGGAATATACCTCCGTCACCATTGCCGATCAGCGGCAGGGCCCATGACGCGCAACTGGAGATCGCTCAAGGATTCGAAGCTCTCGCCCGATGCTCTTGCTCGCGTACGCGCGCGCGTCCGGGCCGAGCTCGAAGAGCTGACCCTCAAGGGTCTGCGGCAGGGCCTCAGCCTCACGCAAGTCGAGGTGAGCCGCACCGCCAGCATGACGCAGTCCGAGCTCTCGCGCGTCGAAAGCCGCAACGACCACCTCACATCGACGCTTCGGCGCTACATCGAGGCCCTCGGCGGCGAGCTCGAGGTAACCGCCGTATTCGGCGGCCGCCGCGTCAAGATCACCGACGCTTGACCGGCTCGGAGAAAGCGAGCCGATCTACGAGCCGAACACAGACGTCTTGAGCTTGCCCGAGACGTCCCATTCGACCAGATCGTTGTACGCGCCGACGGGGATGCCGGCCACATAGACGATGGGAAGATCGTCTTCTTCGCAATTGGCTTCGCGCATGACGAACGCCATGGTGGCCTCGTCTCCGGTGACGTCGAGCGAGCGGTACGTGATGCCCCGAGCGGCGAGCAGCTCCTGGGTGCGCTCGAGCATGCGCTGGTTGCGGTCCTTCTCGAAATAAACGACGACGGGAGCCGGCTCGCGCGGGATGGTGATGGCTGCGGCGGTGCCGCGCAGGCTCTCGAGCTTGGCGACGGCCCCGCGACGCTTCTCGAGCTCCTCGGCCGAGCAGAGGGGGCTACCGAGAAAGTCGTTCATCCGGCGCGCGAACATCTTGGGAACGCGCACCGCGGCGATCGCGTCGCCGCGGGGGTGGTCGATGATGCCGTGCAACGTGGTGCGAATTCGGTCGAGCACGGGGCCACCCTATCATGCGCGCGCTTCGTGCACCACCCGGCCGGACCTAGCTTCGCTTGATTTCGCGACGCGCCTCGAGCTCTTCCCAGCGGGCGGTGCGTTCGCCCAGCGTGCGCTCGGCGCGCACGTGGTCGGCGCGTAGCTTCTGCGCTTCGTCGCCGCCTCGCACGTAGAGGTTCGGATCGGCGAGCTTGATCTCCAGCTCCTTGGTGCTGGCTTCGAGCTGCGAGATCTCGTCGAGGATGCCATCGAGCTCTTTTCGTTCGGAGAAGGTGAGCGGCTTGGGGCCGGCGGGGCGCACGGCCGCCTCGGGGGTAGAACGCAATGTCGTTGGCGCGGCTACGCTTGCCTCGGGAGGTCGTCTCAGGGATCGATAGGTCTCGTAGCCGCCCGGGTAGCGGGTCACCTTGCCTTCGCCTTCGAACGCGAGAATCGAAGTGGCGACGCGATCGAGAAAATAGCGGTCGTGCGAAACGATCAGCGCGCAGCCGGGCCACGTTTCGAGCAGCTCTTCGAGGGCGCCGAGTGTGGCGATGTCGAGATCGTTGGTCGGCTCGTCGAGGAGCAGCAGATTGGCGCCCGTCTTGAGCGCCTTGGCGAGCGCGACGCGGGCGCGCTCCCCGCCCGAAAGGGAGGCGACCTTTTGTCGCTGCTTGCTGCGGTCGAAAAGAAATTGCTCGAGGTACACGTTCATCTCGATGGGGCGCTCACCAATGAGCACCACGCCGCCGCCGTTTCGGTCGGCGCCTTCGCGCTCGGCCACGTTGTCGATGACCGACCAGGCATCGTTGAGCCGCGAGCGGGTTTGATCGAAGTAGACGAAGCGCGTGTTCACTCCGCGGGTCACCTTGCCGCGGGTCGCGGAGAGCTCGCCGGCGACGACCTGCAGGAGCGACGTCTTGCCGGCGCCGTTGGGACCGACGATTCCGATGCGATCGCCGCCGACGAGTCGCAAGGTCAGCGACTCGATGAGCTTCTTGCCGCCGATCTCGAAGCTCATTTCTTCGAGGTCGAGGATGGTCTTGCCCGTGCGGCCGGCGCCCTGCTCGAGCCCGCCGAAGTTGGCCTCGGGTGCCTCTTGTCGGGCTCGCGTGCCGACGAGCGCCCTGGCGCGCTCGAGGTGTGCCTTCTGCTTGGTGGAGCGGGCTCGCGCTCCGCGCATCAACCAGGCGCGCTCGCGTCGCAGCAGGTTGAGCCGGTTTTTCTCGACGCGGCCCGCGTGCTCTTCGAGCTCGGCCTTGCGCTCGAGATACTCGGCATAGCCCCCTTCGAATTCGAGGATCGCTCCACCCTCGAGCTCGAGGATGCGGTCGGCGACGGCGTCGAGGACGTAGCGATCGTGGGTGACCATGAGCACGGCGCCCGCGAATCTTTCGGCGAGATAGTTCTCGAGCCACTCGATGGTGTCGGTGTCGAGATGATTCGTTGGCTCGTCGAGGATGGCGAGCTCGGGCTCGGCGACCAGGAGCTGCGCCAGCGCCACGCGCCGCCGTTCGCCACCGCTCATCGTCCCCACCGCCCGGTCGATGTCGCGAACGCCCAGGTGCTCGAGCATCTGCAGGGCCACGTGATCGCGTGTCCACCCGCCCAGTTGCTCGATGAGCTCGGCGACCTTCGCTTGCTCGGCGAGCACCGCCGCGTCGGCCCTGCCGGCTTCGAGCTCGGCGGTCAGCTTCTGATGTCGCAGCCGTGCGTGGTGCCAGTCCGAGAGACCCTGCTCGACGAGCTGGCGTGGCGTGGCGTCGTCGTCGAGCGCAGGCTCCTGCGAAAGGTAGAGAATGCGAGCATCGCGACGGCGATCGATGGTCCCATCGTCGGCCGTTTCTTTGCCGGCCAGGACTCGCAGGAGCGTCGATTTTCCGGCCCCGTTCGCCCCGAGGAGACCGACGTGCTCGCCGCTGCTGATGGTCAGCGCGATCTGCGAAAAGAGGGTCTGTGGGCCATAGGCCTTGGACAGGTTGCGCGCACTGACGATGGACACCGAGGGGTATCTAGCACGTTCATCGCGCGGCTCGTGAGACCTTGGCCACTGCTGCTTCGACGAGCGCAGCGCGCAGTGCGGGACGTTCTTCGTCCTGCGCGAACGCACGGAGCGCGGCTTCGTCGAACGACAGACGTTTGTGCTCGGGCACGAGCTCCCAAAATTCGCGCTGTGACGCCAAGAGATCGTGGGACAGTCCCTCGATCAGCTGTCGGGCGACCTGGTAGTCGGCACCGGTCACGAGCTTGAGCCAGTAGCTCGACAGACGCGGCGAAAGAAAGGGGACGCTGATCATGATCGGACGTGTACCGCGCAAGAGAGCGATGCGAAGCAGGATATCGCGTGCGGTCAACACTTCCGGTCCGGGCAAATCGTAGATGCCCGCCTGGTCGAGTGGTTGCTTCAATGCGCGCTCGAGCGCGAACGTCACGTCGTCGATGGCGGCCGGTTGCGATCGACTCGCTAGCCAGCGCGGGAGGATCATGGCCGGCAGCCGCGCTGCGAGATCGCGGACGATCTTCCAGCTGAGACTTCCCGCCCCGATCAGCATCGAGGCGCGCAGCTCGAAGACGGGCACCTTCCCCCCGCGCAGAATTTCGCCGGTAGCGAGCCGACTTTGCAGGTGTCGAGAAGGAGCACCCTGTGGCGCGACGCCGCCGAGGTAGACGATCCGCTCGAGCCCGCTTTGGGCAGCTGCCTCGGCGAACGCTCGGGCTCCATTGCGCTCGCGCTCCTCGTAGCCCGAGCCTGCGGCCATTTCGTGGACGAGGTAGACGGCGGAGGAGCACCCTTGAACGGAGGAGGCGATTGTCTCGCGGTGCTGCAGATCGAAGTGGACCCAGGTTGCGTTGGACCTCGCCCTCTGCGCGGGCCCCACGGTGCGTGTTCCGCAGCGCACCTGACTCCCCGATGCGAGAAGGCGCGTTACCAGGTGATTGCCGACGAAACCGCTCGCACCTGCCACGAATACGGTCCCGGTCGGGTCGACCGTTGTTCGCTCGGCTGGCAGCAGATCGTCCACGAGGTGCTCCTTTGCCATGTGGTCGAGCCGTGGCCAAGGCCCTTTCGGCCCATCCTCTGCCCGAGATGCGCCTCACGCAGCGTCGGAGCACAATGAGCGAGTGATCAGGACCAAGCGGTGGAATGACACGATCGAGCCCGCCGATGGGGTCCGTCTGCTGGTGTGCCGCTATCGGCCCCGGGGGGTCCGCCGCGAAGCCGAGCCGTGGGATTCTTGGCTGCCCCAGCTCGGGCCGAGCAAAGAGCTGCATGCGGCCGTCTATGGCAAACACGGTGCTCCCATCTCGTGGGACGAATACGCCGGGCGCTATGTCGCCGAGATGAAGGCCCAGGGATTTTGGATCCGTGCTCTGGGCGTCCGGGCTGCGCGCGGCGAAACGCTGACCCTGCTGTGCTCGTCGGCCTGCGAGGACGAGGCCCGGTGCCACCGCACGCTGCTATCTGCGCTGATTGTGAACGCCCAGGGCTAAGGCCGTTGGGCCTTCACGACGGCGAGCTGCGCGCGCCATAGATGCTATGCTACGCGCGATCATGCCAACCACCTTCACCAAGGGCGACATCTTTCATAGCGAGGGCCTTCGTGCTTACGCGCAGGGATGTGACTGCGCGGGGGGCATGGACGCGGGCGTTGCCGTCGCCTTCAAGAAGCGGTGGCCCAAGATGTTCGAAGAGTACCGGGCTCGTTGCGGGGACGGCCGCTTTCGCCTGGGTGAGGTCTTCGCGTGGAACGAAGGTGATGAGGTCGTCTACAACCTGGGCATCCAGGAGCAGTCGACAAAAAAGGCCAAGGTGACTGCGCTCACGTCATCGCTCAAGGCGATGATCGACCTTGCCACGAAGGCCGGGATCGATCGCGTGGGGCTCCCGCGCATCGGAGCCGGGCAGGGCGGGCTCGATTGGCCGCGCGTGAAGAAGATTCTGTCCGAGGTCGGCCGAGAGACGACCGTGACGCTCGTCGTGTTCGAGCAATTCATTCGCAGCGCGAACGCCACGCCTCCGTGAGCGGACGCCGGCCCGGTGTGATGTGACGGGCTAACAGCGGACGCTACATCAACATCGAATCGAAGCCTTCGGTCGCCCGGCCGGTGTCGAGACCGATGCCGTTGGTCGTCACGCCCATCAGGTTGGCCACCGTGACGAGCGCCTTGGTGTAGTTGTCGCCGCTCGCGCGCACGTGGACGTTGCCGCGCAGGCGTCCACCCGCCTTGCCCGCCATCAACACGGGGAACTCGAGATGCTCGTGGCGCAGGCCCGACGAGACATCCGACGTGGCGTAGATCAGGCTGTGATCGAGCAAGGTGCCCGCGCCTTCGGGCAGGGCCTGCAGCGCTTTCAAGAAATCGGCGAGGCACTGCATCTCGAACACGACGCCCTGGTGAACGCCTTCCTGCTGGGCGGCGTCGTGATTGTAGTAGTCGTGAAAGTCGTGGTTGAGGCTTACATCGGGAAAATAGACGTGACCCGCCGCGGGCGCGAGCATGAACGAGAACACCCTCGTCAGATCACACGCCAGAGCCAGCCCAATGAGCTGCGACATCACCTGGCTTCGTTGGCGAGTCGCCTGATGGCTCCCGTCCGCACCCAGCGTCGGCTTCGACGGAGGTTGGCAGGTCATGGCGCTCGAGTCCGGGATTTGTAGCTGACGCTCGAGACCGCGGATTCCGTCGAGATGTTGGTCGAGTCGAGTCTGATCGCTCACCCCGAGGCGTTGCCGCAGGACGCGTCCGTCCTCGAGCACGGCGTCGAGCACGCTGCTGCGAGCCTGGGCAATGAGACCGGCCCGGGGATCGGATGCCGTGCTCAATCCCAGAAACAGTCGGTTGTAGACATTCTGGGGATCGTACTCGGGCGGGTTGGGCGCATCGGGACCGCTGTGCGAGACGTTGTGATAGAGCGTTCCCGAGATGTCGGGATCGCTGCACTTGCTGAGCCCCAGCTCGATGCTGCTGAAGCGCGCGCTGGGGATACCTTTGGCGATGATCTGATCGATGCTCGGCGCCTGGACGGTGTTGACGCGGCGGTTGATCGTCGCGTTGACCTCGTTCTTGAGCAGCGCAGAGGCCCCGGTGAGCGCGCCGGCCGCACCGGCGACGTGGGGATCGTCGCTGATGAGGGACTTGACGGCGAGGCCCGTGATCACCGAGAGCTGATCCTTGACGGGGGCCAGCGGGGCGAGCTCTTCACTGAGCGTCCAGCTCGATCCCGAGCCGGCGGCCGCTGGGTTCCAGCGTGCCGAGAGGATGCCATTTCCGAAAAACCACAGTCCAAACCGCTGCGGAAGAGCTCCGCCGGCGGCGTAGGCGGTCCCATGATCGTTCAACATGGCGCCGAGGCGGGGCAGGGGAATGGCGACCGCGAGACCGCTTGCCGCCAGGCCCCTCAGCAGGGTGCGTCGATGCATGCCGTTGGACTTCATCAAGGCGTTCCCTTCGTGGCCGGTGCAGCGGCGGCAAAGCGGAAGAGATCGCTGGTCACGAACGCGAGAACGAAGTCGGCAAAGCCCTGCTCCGACTGATCGAACTGACGTTCCAGCTCCGCGATCCACGGCTCGCCGCCCGAGACCTCGTTCTCGCCGAGAACGTATCTGTACATGTTGCGCATCAGGCACTCGTGGACCGACGGGCTCTCTTGCAGTCGCTGGCCGAGCTGGCGCAAGCCGGTGAACGGTTTGCCGTCGAGGCTGCCGCTCGCGTCGATGGGCAGCCCGCGATCGGTGTCGCGGTAGCGACCGATCGCGTCGAAGTTCTCGAGGGCGAAGCCCATGGGATCCATCAGCGAATGGCAGGCGGCGCACGACGGGCTGCTCCGGTGCTGCTCGAGTTGCTGGCGCCGACTGACGACCATCCCGGTTGCTGGCGCCGGCAAGTTGGTATTCACGTTGGGCGGAGGGTCGGGGACCTTCTGGCACATCAGGACCTCGCGCACGAATCGTCCGCGCAGCGTCGGCGTCGTCTCGCTCACCTTGGCTCGTACCGAGAGGAACGCGCCCGTGCCGAGGATGCCGGCTCGCGGACCGCTGTCGGGAAGGGTCGTCGCCACCATGCTTCCTTGCCCCGGTTTGCTCAGGCCATAGAGCGCGGCGAGGCCATCGTCGACGAACGTGCTCCGGGTCGTGAACACGCCGAGCAGCCCTTG